>NZ_JBIQOE010000268.1:0-10544 GCF_047739415.1 Mesobacillus sp.
ATGACGGCGAAATTTTTGACAACCTTCCAAAACGGGACGGTTTTATAAACATGCCAGAGAGAGTTTGCTCCTTCTACTCGATAACGAGTCGTCCTTCTCATGTTATACTCCTAAGATTGGCAGGATGTCAGCCATGTTCTCTAACATGTAATCCGGGTTGTACTGCTCAAGATGCTCTCTTCCCTTTATTGACCAGGCAACGCCCACTGTCTTAGTGCCGGCGTTTTTGCCGCCGAGAATATCATGGTGGTTATCTCCGACCATGATCGCACGGTCCGGCGAGGAACCAAGCTGCTCCAAAGCTTTTAACAGCGGCTCAGGATCCGGCTTCGCTTTTTCAACGTGATCGAGCGCGACGACAACCTCGAAAAACTCGTCCAATCCTGTCAGCTTCAAGCCCATTTGGACTACATCCGAACGTTTCGTGGTAACGATTCCTAAATGGAAACCGCTCTCCTTCAACGTTCGGACCGTTTCATACACTCCCTCGAATCCTTTTACCAAAAGGTCGTGATTAGCCAGGTTGTAAGTCCGGTAAGTGGTGATCATTTCTTCGTAGCCTTCCGGATCCAGCTTTTCGAATGATTCTTTTAAAGACGGCCCCAAAAACGGAAGGACATCCTCCCGTTTGTATTGGCCGGGATAATAGGTTTCCATTGTATGGAGAAAGGATGAAATAATTAGTTCATTTGTATCAATCAGCGTCCCGTCTAGATCGAACAGGACTGTATCTATTTTATTGCTCATATACTGCTTCCTTTCTTTTTGCGATATCCGCGCGGTTCCAGATGATCGCGACTGTGATTGTCAATACTATCGCCACACCAAGGCGGATCAGCAACAGCGGCAACACCGGAATTCCAAGCGGAACAAAAATCAAAGTATCTTCAACGACTGCGTGGCAGGCAACAAGGAAAATGAACGCAAGCGTGACATCCTTTTTGCTGACTCCATCCTCCTGGACTGCCTGGATCATCACGCCTGCGCCGTACGCAAGCCCGATCAGCAGGCCGGCTGCCATTGTCGTCGAGGTGTTCTCCTTCATGCCAAGCGCTCTTGTTGCCGGCGCCATCCATCTTGAGAAAACAGCAAGCCATTGCTTATCCTTCATGATTTGCACGACGACCATCAGCGGGATGACGATGATGGCCAGCTGGAATATGCCGATTCCCGCCTTGGTGATGCCTTCAAGCAGAATCGCTCCCCATCCGGAGACCTCTTCACTTTTAGACGGGACCATGCCATATTTTGCAATTTCAGAACCGCCGTTCCAAACAAGATTGATGACCACTGCTGATATGAACGCAAGCCCTAAGCGGACGAGGACAATTATCCACAGCTTGACTCCGACCTTGAGAGCTACACTCGATTCAACAAGCATATTATGTGAAAAGCTCAGCATTACTGCGATGATGAAGACCTCTTTTACAGTCAGGTCAAGCGTCAGGATCGCACCGATGGCCGCGTATAAATTAAGGAAGTTTCCGATGACAAGCGGAATCGCCGCATCTCCTGACAAACCGAGCAACGACATCAACGGCGTGATCAATTCGATTATCCACGGCAGGACAGGTGTATATTGAAGGATTGAAACAATCAGGGTGACAGGGAAAATGACTTTCCCGAGCGCCCAAGTCGTATTCAAGCCAACCATCAACCCTCTTTTCAATGTAGAACCCATCGAAGCATCTCTCCCATTTTTTAGCCTTAATTCATTTTATTTATAGGGCTTCTTTTTTAGTAATCCGAAATTCTAGTTCTCTAAATATCGTACTTTCGAATAACCCTTAACTCTTCTGAAAATCCATAAGCCGATTGCCAAAACAATCAACGCAATCGAGATTGTCTGTGCAATTCGCAATGATTCCGTCAGCATCAAGCTGTCCGTCCGCATTCCCTCAACAAAGAAGCGGCCGATCGAGTACCAGATGACATAGCTTAGGAAAATCTCTCCGCGGCCCAGGTTGACTCTGCGCAATGACATGAGCAGGATGAAACCGAGCAAATTCCAGATCGATTCATATAAAAATGTTGGGTGATAATAGGTCCCATTAATATACATCTGGTTGATGATGAACTCTGGCAGGTACAGGTTTTCCAAAAAAGCCCTTGTTACTTCCCCGCCATGCGCTTCCTGGTTCATGAAGTTGCCCCAGCGGCCGATTGCCTGTCCTAGAATGATGCTTGGCGCTGCGATATCAGCAAGTTTCCAGAAAGAAACATTCCTGGACTTCGTAAAGAAATATGCGGTTGCAACGGATCCGATCAACGCGCCGTGGATGGCAATGCCGCCATTCCATACCTTAAAAATCTCGCCAGGATACTGGCTGTAGTAATCCCACTGAAAAATCACATAGTAGAGCCTTGCAGATAGGATTGCGATCGGAATCGCCCAGAGCATCAGATCCGCAAAGATATCTTTTGGCAGATCGCGGCGTTCGCCTTCGCGCATCGCAATCCATAGTGCGAGCGCAATTCCAAGTCCAATGATGACGCCATACCAGTGCACCTCGATCGGCCCAAGCGAAAAGGCAATCGGGTCGATTGGCTGAATATTTTTTTCCATGTCAATTCCCCTTTATCTATATAGAAATCAGTCGTAACAACACTTTGGCTGTTCTTAATCAAACGTTTGATTAAGACTTTTTTTTCGTAAAATCTACTGCTGAGTGCCACAGTGATTCATGAAAAATTTCACTGCTTAATGTTCGTCATGGTCGCCGTCTTCGATGACGTCGGACAACCTGTTGGTGAATTGTTCAGCAGCATTGACACCCATGCGCTTCAGCCTGAAGTTCATTGCTGCTACCTCGATGATAACAGCGAGATTTCGGCCAGGACGGACGGGAATCGTCAGCTTGGTGATATCGGTGTCGAGAATTTTCATTTTCTCTTCATCAAGGCCCAGTCGGTCATATGATTTTTTCTGGTCCCAAATTTCAAGGTCTATGATCAGGGAAATCCGTTTATGTGAACGTACGGCACCAGCACCGAACAGCGTCATTACATTGATGATGCCTACGCCGCGGATTTCGAGTAGGTGCTCGATTAAATCAGGTGAGTTCCCGACCAGAGTCCCGATATCCTCCTGGCGGATCTCAACACAGTCATCCGCTACAAGACGGTGTCCCCTCTTTACCAATTCAAGCGCGGTTTCACTTTTACCGACACCGCTTTTTCCCGTAATCAGGACGCCGATTCCATACAGATCGACAAGTACCCCGTGGACGGCAGTGGTCGGTGCCAGCTTGCTTTCGAGATAGTTTGTCAGATGACTCGAGAGCCTTGTTGTTTTTTGCTTTGAACGTAAGAGAGGAACTGATTCCCTTTCGGCTGCCTCGACTAGTTCAACAGGAACCTCCATGTCTCTTGTGACAATGATTCCTGGCGTAATATCTGTACAAAGCTTTTCCATCCGCTCCGCCCTGTCGCGAGGGTTCAATTTTTCAAAGAAGGTCAGCTCTGTTTTTCCGAGAAGCTGCAGGCGCTCTGCAGGATAATATTCAAAATAACCAGCGATTTCTAGTCCTGGTCTTGAAATATCAGTCGTGGTGATCGGACGATTGATTCCTTCCTCTCCACTGATCAATTCCATGTCGAATTTCTTGATGAGGTCTTTAGTACGGACTTTTGGCAATGAAGTTCCTCCTTTATTAGAACGTAAATTTCCCACATGATCACAATACCTTTTATTTTAGCACTTTTTCATTAAGAACCAAATATAGGTGATAAAAAAACAGCTTAAGTTCGCTGATATCATCTAAATTGGTATTATCCACCTCTCCATGCTAGTACCAAAGCTATATTTTTCAGAAAAGGTATAGACAACTATACAGTAGAATTGTTATCATCATTTTGTAAGCGGATTCATTTTTTTCTGACTATTTTATCTTAAGAGGGGGAAACACCATGCGTAATGAAGAACGCCTGGCAAGAGAGATACTTGAGCAGCTTGGCGGCGCGGACAATATTGCTGATGTTGCTTCGTGCATGACCCGCCTGCGCGTCAAGCCGGCAGACTACAGCAAAGTCGATCTTGCTGGTATCAAGAAAATTGATGGCGTGCTCGGTGTCGTAGAAGAAGAGACATTACAGATTATTTTGGGACCTGGAATTGTCACTAAAGTGGCCAATGAAGTTTCCGAGATTACCGGCAAGACTGCCAGTCTCGTAGACGAATCCGACCCGGATCCTTTCGATGGACTTGCCGGCCGTACTAAGGACGAACTCAACAAGAAAAACGCGACTCCGTTCAAACTATTCCTGCGCAGAATCGCCAGCATCTTCATTCCGCTGATTCCTGCGATTGTCGCTTCCGGTTTAATTGCCGGGATTACCAATGTGATTGTTCGTTTTGGTGCTGACCCAGAATCGTCATTGATCCAGATTCTTAACCTGATTGGCTGGGGTATCTTCGGTTATCTTGGTGTATTCGTTGGTATCAATACTGCACGTGAATTTGGAGGCTCACCGGCCCTTGGCGGTGCTGCTGGTATTTTGATCATCAATCCTGGACTTGCGAACATCACCTTGTTTGGCGAAGCGCTCGTACCTGGACGTGGCGGTTTGATTGGTGTCATGCTTGCCGCTGTTTTCATTGCAATGCTTGAAAAACGGATCAGGAAATTCGTGCCGTCTTCATTGGATATTATCGTGACTCCTACTCTATCATTATTGATTACTGGTATTGCAACATTATTCGTTTTACAGCCTGTCGGAGGTTTCGTTTCTGACCTGATCACAAAAGGCTTGCTTGGGCTCATTGATATGGGCGGCATTTTTGCAGGCTTGATCCTTGCCGGAACATTCCTTCCGCTTGTTGTTACTGGATTGCATCAGGGCTTGACTCCAGTCCATATGGAATTAATCAATACCATCGGCGATGACCCGCTTCTTCCGATTTTGGCAATGGGCGGAGCCGGACAGGTTGGTGCGGCATTCGCGATTTACTTCAAAACAAAGAACGAACGATTGAAAAAGGTAATCAAAGGCGGACTTCCAGTTGGTATGCTTGGTATTGGCGAACCGCTGATTTTCGGGGTTACTCTACCGCTCGGCCGCCCATTCGTGACAGCATGTCTTGGCGCTGCAGTCGGAGGAGCATTCCAGGCATTCTTTAAAATCGCAACGATTGCCATCGGCGTTTCGGGTATCCCGCTTGCTTTCCTAGTCCATACAAATCAAATACTGCTCTACTTGCTTGGACTTCTGATTGCCTATGTATTCGGGTTCATCTTCACCTGGACGTTTGGCTTCAAGGAAGAAATGGCTAAAGGAATCTAGAATGCAAATAAAGAAAAGGAGGAGAGCTATTTTCCTCCTTTCTTCTTTTCTATTAATCTGTTTTGATTGGAGGGATTGCCCATGCTTGGCATTTCCGTATATTTGAAAAAGGATATGATGGAGAAAAATGCTGCCTGGATTGAAAAAGCGGCTCAATACGGACTGAATTCTATCTTTACCTCCTTGCATATTCCTGAAGATAATCCAGCTGAGTATAAAGAACTTTTACTAAAGCTTGGAGAACTTGCGAAAAAGCACAACATGGAGCTGATGGCGGATGTATCTCCCCGCTCATTGGATTACCTCGGGCTGGACTGGGATCATTATGATAAGCTGCTGGAATGGGGCTTGTCCGGAATCAGGGCTGATTATGGGTTCACATCACAGCAGGTTGTGGTGCTTTCGCATAAAATGAAGATTGGAATCAACGCCAGCACGGTAACTAGAGATGAACTTATGTCCTGGATTGATGCTGGTTTAAATACCGGGAACGTGGAAGCATGGCACAATTTTTACCCGCGCCCTGAAACAGGATTGGACAAGGAGTTCCTGATTGAAAGAAATAACATGCTCCGTTCACTCGGCATTACGACAATGGCTTTCGTTCCTGGGAACAAGGATTTGCGCGGACCTGTGTTTTCTGGTCTCCCAACGCTTGAAAAGCACCGCGGCCAGCTGCCGCATATAGCTGCTGCAGAGCTGATAGGTTCTTGTTTTACCGATAAGATCTTGATTGGGGATCATTCTGTATCGGATGAACAGCTGGAATTATTAACTTTCCTGGGTAAAAAAGTCATTCCGCTACGGATTGAGGCCGAGAACTCGGAGCACTCGGACCTATTGAGCAGAACTCTAACCAACCGAATGGATCCTGCCCGCGATGTCATCAGAGCAGTTGAATCACGGTCCTTCGCTTCAAAAGGAGAAAACCGGCTCCCTCCTTCTAATCAGCAGGAAAGGCAACGTGGGACGATAACGATCGACAACGAGTTATATGGGCGCTATGCAGGTGAATTACAAATTGCCGTCAATGACCTGCCACAGGATGAAAAAGTGAATTGCATCGGAAAAGTAATTCAAGAAGATTTGCCTTTGCTTACAGAGATTAAGGCAGGGCAACAATTTCAATTAATTGTGAGGGATGGAAATGGAGATCGCAAAGCTTAATACTGAACAGCAAAACCCGAAAACAATGAACATCGACTTGATGTCTACAGAGGACATCATCACAGTCATCAACCAGGAGGACACCCTCGTTCCGAACGTACTCGCAAGGCAGGTTCCGAACGTTTCGGAGGTTGTCGACAGAATAGTCGCTAGCTTCAAGAAAGGCGGCCGTCTGATCTATATCGGTGCAGGGACTTCCGGACGGCTCGGAATCATCGATGCTTCCGAATGCCCTCCGACGTTCGGAACCGATCCTGGGCTTGTTGTTGGGATTATTGCGGGAGGCAAGGAAGCGATGACCGAGGCACTTGAAGGTGTCGAGGATGACAAACAGCAGGGTCAGAACGATCTGGCAAACATCAATCTTACCGCTGATGACATCGTAGTCGGAATCGCTGCCAGCGGGCGCACCCCTTATACGATCGGTGCACTGGAGTACGCAAAGGAAATTGGTGCCCTGACTGTATCAGTCGTTTGCAGCAAGGATTCCGAAATGGAGAAAATCTCCGACCACACCATCTCCGCAGTCGTCGGTCCCGAAGTCATCACCGGTTCCACGAGGATGAAGGCCGGTACTGCCCAGAAGTTAATTTTGAATATGCTCTCCACCGCTTCGATGATCAAACTGGGCAAAGTGTATGGAAACCTGATGGTCGATGTCCAGATGACGAACGAAAAACTACATAATCGCGCCGTCAATATCGTCAAGATGGCAACCGGCGCTTCCGATGAAGAAGCAAGAGAAGCGATCAAGGAGCAAAACTATCATACGAAAGCTGCCATCCTCCAAATCACGACAGGACTCAGGGGAACCGAGGTAAAAGAACTATTGGAAAAGCACGATGGCTACCTGAGAGATGCGATCAGTAATTTTTACAGAGGGAGCGCAAAATAACTTTGTCTATACCACCATGGAGTTATTTCACATAAACTATCGTGGTATAGACAACCCCTGCAGGTATTTGTATAATTAGAGTGACAGAGGGTAAAGAAAAGAAGAACGAGGACATAACTTTCAGGTGATATAGAATGAATGATTTATTGCTAACCAACGCCAGTGTTTTAACACAAGAGGGCATGATTGAAAAAGGATTCATTTTTATACAGGATGGGAAGATTGCCGAAACAGGACTTGCCTCCTCCCTCCCCCAACACCAGGCCGAGGTCATCGAGCTTCCTGAGGACAGCATTGTTGTCCCGGGGTTCATCGATGTACATATCCACGGTGCTGGCGGAGCGGACACGATGGATGCCACCATTGAAGCCTTGACGACGATGGCGTCAATCCTGCCCGAGGAAGGAACAACGAGCTTCCTGGCAACGACAATCACCCAGGATCAAAAGGCAATTATGAAAGCATTGGAGAATGCTGCCGATTATATCAGCCACCATAACAAGCCAGGTAAAGCCGAGGTGCTCGGGCTGCATTTGGAAGGACCATTCATCAATGAATCCCGCAAAGGAGCACAGCCTTCAGAACACATCATCCTACCGGATATCTCATTGTTCTTGAAAATGCAGGCGGCTTCCGGCAATAATATCAGGCTCGTGACACTTGCTCCGGAAAAAGAAAATGGCTGCGAGCTTATTGCATACCTGGCTGAGAATGAGGTCATTGCCTCGGTTGGCCATTCGGATGCCAGCTACGGACAGATGGCTGAAGCAGTGAAGGCAGGAGCTACCCATGTGACCCATTTGTTCAATGGCATGCGCGGGATGCATCATCGAGATCCGGGGGTCGCCGGTGCCGCTCTGCTGTTTAATGAATTAAAAATAGAGATGATTGCAGACGGAATCCATGTCGTTCCCGAAATGCTCGATCTATCGATTCGCGCCAAAGGGACGGATGGTGTCATTTTAATCACTGACTCAATGCGAGCAAAATGCCTTAAAAATGGCAGCTATGATCTCGGCGGACAGGAAGTCAGTGTTGCAGATGGAAAAGCACTTTTAGCTGATGGCACGCTCGCTGGAAGCATTTTGAAAATGAAAGATTCTTTGAAAAACATGATGCACTTCACAGGCATCAGTCTTGAAGAAGCAGTGAAGCTAGCCAGTGAAAATCCCGCCAGGCAGCTGAAAATTTTTGACCGGAAAGGAAGCATTGCTTCAGGAAAAGATGCAGACCTTGTCGTACTTGATCGTAACCATGAGGTTGCTATGGCGTTTTGCCGGGGAGTCGCCAGCTTTACCCGTTCATAACAGCTTTGAAAGAGGTGACAACGTATGAAACTGATTACAACTTCAAATTACGAGAAGCTTAGCCAGCAAGCTGCAGAGGAAATCATCTCACGAATCAATAGAAATCCTTCTCTCAACCTTGGACTTGCTACCGGGAGTACACCAACCGGCCTTTATCAGGAGCTCATCAGAGACCATAAACAAAACAAGACCTCCTACAAGGAAATCAACACGTTCAACCTGGATGAATACATCGGCATCCCGAAAAAAGACCGTAATAGCTATCACTACTTTATGTGTGAATATTTATTTGAGCACATTGACATTCCGCTTGAGCAGACGCATATTCCTGATGGAACAGCGAAGAATCTCGACGAGGAATGCAGACGCTATGAACAGTTCATTAATGAGCATGGCGGCATCGACCTGCAAATTCTCGGGATTGGACAGAACGGCCATATTGGTTTTAACGAGCCAGGAACACACTTTGACAGCCGAACGCACATCATCGACCTGGCAGAAAGCACACGCAAAGCGAACTCAAGATTTTTTGAATCACTGGAAAACGTTCCTAAGCAAGCAATCACCATGGGGATTGCCTCGATTATGGACAGCAAGGAAATCTTCCTCCTTGTTTCCGGTGCTTCCAAGGCAAAAGCACTCGCTACTTTAGTGAATGGCGATGTCAGCGAAGATTTCCCTGCCTCTGCTCTCAAAAACCATGGAAATGTCACGATTTTCGCTGATAAAGATGCGACAGCATTGCTTTAAGCATCTTCTGAAAAATTGCAAGCAGTCAGGAGAATGACCTATGATTGATAAAAATTCACCAATACCAATTTACCACCAGCTCGAGGAGTATATAAAAGCCCAGATTGATAATGGCGACCTCCAGCCAGATGAAGCCATTCCATCCGAACGCGTCTATGCCGATATGTTCCAAATTAGCAGGATGACCATCAGGCAGGCATTGACGAACCTTGTGAATGATGGATATTTATACCGACAAAAAGGCAAAGGCACGTTCGTGAATAAAAAGAAAGTCGAACAGCGCCTCCAGGGATTGACAAGTTTCACCGAAGATATGAAAGAACGCGGACTTACCCCGGGAAGCAGACTGGTTTCTTTTGAAATTATCCCGTCCGGACGGGAAATAGCCGAGCGTCTGAAGCTCAATGAAAATACACCAGTATACGAAATCAAACGCGTCAGGCTTGCAGACAATGTTCCGATGGCCCTTGAGACTACCTATCTCCCGGCTAATCTGGTTAAGGGGTTGACAGAGGAAATCATCAACCAGTCACTTTACCAATACATTGAAGAAAAACTATCGCTAACTATCCATGAAGCTACACAGCAAATCGAAGCATCTATTGCAAAGGAACAGGAACTACGCCTTCTTGAAATCGAAAAAGGCTCCCCTGTCCTGCTGATTCTCAGGACTTCGCATTTAAAGGATGGCACCCCATTCGAATTCGTCAAATCAGCCTATCGAGCTGACCGATACAAATTCGTGCACACCATGCAGCGCGGTTGATTTATTTGCAGAGATCCAATCCGGGTCTCTTTTTTAAGTTCTTGGCTCCGTCAAAGCTTGATTTTCATTTTTAAACTCTGTTGATTGAAGTGGAAGGTGCGTAGACTCCTGCGGGATCAGCTGGCCAGGTGAGACCCCGCAGGAGCTTGCGACGAGGAGGCTCAGCGCCAGCCCCGCGGAAAGCGAAGCGCCTGGAACGGAAATCAACGGCCAATTTTTCCGGCATTTTTAAAAAAATAAAAAGAGGGTGTCCAAAAGTTTATACCTTTTGGGGCATCCTTTATTTGTATATCGCTTCGTTAATAGTCAGTTTCGATTTCAGCAGTGTTTTGACAATTGGCTTAATGATTGGTTCCTACGAGTGAATATATTTCCT
>NZ_JBIQOE010000269.1:0-27624 GCF_047739415.1 Mesobacillus sp.
TTCTGTTTGTCCGTTAGAGCTCTCCCATCAGACTTCACCGGTTTCTTCCCTCCATTTGTCCAATAATGCAATGTAAAACATCTTTTTTAAATTATAGCAAAACTCCTTTTCGGATCTCTTTTATATCCCCATAAAACTTGATTTTTTCTCCATCAATGACGATCCCATCGCCGTCTTGGCATGTAAGAATACTTTCTTCCTGGTAAAGCGAATATTTCAACAGTTTCTCCAGTTGATCTTTTTCTCTGTTCCAATGTGGCATCAACTCAAAATCCACCAACCCCAATCCGGTTAAGTCATTAAGCTGATCTTCATTTTGATCATGGAACTCGGCAATCTTGATGCTTTTGGACATGATGATGCTTCCTGCACTAACACCAATTAGTGGTTTTCCTTCTAGCACCATTTCATTAATGTATCTAAACATGTCCCTCTCCTGCAGGTTTTTCAAAAATAGATATGTATTTCCCCCTGACAGAAAAATGCCGTCACAGCTTCTGAACTCCTCCAGCTGTGATTCCTCAAACTCCTGGTCTACGTCAAAATAAAAGAAGGCAGTAACACCCAAACCCGTTAACTCTGGCCTGGCCTTTTCAAAATACCATCTTTCTTTATCAGTTCGTGATGGGATATAAGCAAGCTTAAAAGGCTCTGAACTTGTTAATTCCTTGATTCTGTTTTTTAACTCAGTATTCATATTTCTTAAATCACTCAACAGCACTAGTTTACTCATTCAGACCAACTCTTTCTGCAAATTTTTATCAAGATAAGTTCGCTAAAGAAACTGTAAAAACCTGCAAAAGGAGCAAATAAAAAGAGCCTGGAACATCCAGACTCATCAGAAAAACATTTACTTTTTATTTGACCAGATCACAAATGGTATTAACACTAAGGATAGTACCCCTCCTGCCAGCGAAAGGAAGGCAAAGCTTGAATTAGCAACAACCATCCCGGAAAGCATCCCTCCCGAAGCTCCTGACAAAGCGACCATCACATCCACAGTTCCTTGCATTTTTGCGCGGTTCGTTGGATTTGTCGCATCGACAAGCAGTGCGGTTCCGCTGATCAAGCCAAAGTTCCAGCCGAGACCGAGAAGAATGAGAGCAAGAGTGATCCAAAGCATAGATTCTCCCGGAGCAACAGCAGCCATAACACCGGAAGCCAGCAGTGTGACTCCGGAAGCGACCGCCATCGACGACCGACCGATTTTATCAACTAGTACTCCAGTTAATAAAGAAGGCAGATACATTGCTCCTATGTGGAACCCAATTACCATACCAACTGCACTTAAATCATGTCCATGGCTGCCCATATGCACCGGAGTCATCGTCATGATCGCTACCATCACCATTTGTGTGAGGACCATAATAAGGGCGGCAACTCCGATACCCCTCTTATCCGTTACGAATTCTTCCTCTACATAATCAGGAGAGCTGGCTTTAGCATTCTGTTCTGCCAATGCTATCGCTCTGGCGACCACAAAAGGATCTGGACGGAGGAAAATCAATAACACTAATCCAGCAACGATATAAGCTGCAGCTGCGAGGATGAATGGGCCGGACAAAGCCGGAACCCCTACAGATATTGCAAATTCGCCCATTACCTCTACAAGGTTAGGACCAGCTACAGCACCAAACGTCGTCGAAACCATCGCGATACTGACTGCTGTCGCACGTTGTTTCGAACTGGCTAGATCCGTCCCGGCATACCGTGCCTGTAAATTTGTCGCACTTCCGGCACCGTATATTAAAAGCGCCGCAAAGAGCAGAAAGATATTATTCGTTACCGCAGCGATGATTACCCCAATGGCGCCAATTCCGCCTGTTAAAAATCCTGAAGCGAGGCCAGCACGCCTGCCATAGCGTTGCGAAAGACGTCCTACAACGAGAGCCGCGCCAGCAGATCCCAGGGTGAAAAGAGCTATTGGGAGACCGGCAACACTATCCGTGCCAAGCATGTCTTTAGCCAACAGTGCCCCCACAGTAATCCCTGCAGCAAGACCTGCACCGCCGAAAATCTGAGATAAAACAACTATTAATAATGTCTTTTTATATAAAGCTTTTTGTTTTTCAGGTGATTCTACATAAGCTTGCAGCCACTCGGGTTGACTTTCCAAAGCCGTAGCATCTTCAGTTTGACGTGACATTTTTTCAGCTCTCTCTTTCTTAAATCATAGGTAACCTAATTATACCATAAAGGGTATGGTTTGAATATCAGATAATATCGAATTAATACTTCTCCAGCTCAGCTTCTAAATCTATCCTCAGAGTGTCCACATCCATTATGGCAGAATCTGTTTCCGTTGGAAAAATGGAAGGTTTGACACCGTCAGATTTCATCCCCGGAAGCCACTTTTCGAGGAAGTGAGCCAATTCAATTCTTCTTGGACTAAAGTCTTCCCATTCTTTCTTCGCAAAGGTTTCTGCGAACTTTTCATTAGGGAAGAATGGGAGCAGCGTATTGCCCATGTCATCTTGGGCAGTTGCCCAGCCATCGTTATATAGTCCCCAAATCTCTTCATAATCTACTGCTTTTTTAATGAAGTATTCATACCTGATAGCTGCTGGCTGCCTGGTGACTCCTTCAAATTCACGTTGATTCAAAGTTACAGCACTCCTATCTATGTCCATCTTTACGTGCCTGGATGTACCCATAATACGCGCAAGTACCATTTTGCGAAAGATCCTTTACCTCAAAACCGCATTTTTCATAAAAACTAAAATTGTTGGCCGAAGTATGGGCAAACCAGTCTCCGTGAGGAAGTTTTTGTACGCAAAGCTGCACGAGCTTCTGGCCAATACCTTTTCCACGATATTCTGATAAAACCGCCAAGTCCATAATGTTTGCTGCCATAATTTGATCCGAGATAACCCTGACCATCCCGACCATTTCATTTTGGTCCCACACTGTAAATGCGAATGTGGAATTTTTGAAGATCAGCGAAAATTTTTCCTTTTGCCAATCTGGAGTGTTCCTTGCCCAGCCAGCATCTTCAAAAAGCTTCTCGACCTTTTCCGCCGGTATTCCTTCCGTGCCTTCCCTTATGACAAGTCCGTTGAAATATTGATACATATATAATCTCCTTTTTGAAATTCCTTAGGATTCATATTCTGTATCTGCCAACAGATGTCCTGCCATAGTTTAACATTTGCTGTTAGCCTGGTTATTTTGATCTTTGATAACAAAGCCTAAATATAGGAGGTGTATTTTCTATGGTAAGAATCCATAATCCAGTGAAAGGTGACAAAAACAAAGTCGGTGCTGACGGCCAGCTTCACGGTGGCGTAATGGAAACCGCGGACGAATTTTTCGATTCCATTTTTCAGCAAGGCACTAAAACTAAGGCTGAAGACAAAACAAACAAACAAAAATAACGCCATTTCCGGCGTTATTTTTATCTAGTCATTTTAATGGCTGCAAATTATTAAATTCTTCTTGGACATTTCTATTCCATTTACTGATTAAAATGTCCATTAAACCCTCTTTCTTAGACATTTCAATCCCATCTACACCTCAAAATGTCCATTAAACCCATCTTCTTAGACATTTCAATCTCATCTACACCTCAAAATGTCCATTAAACCCCCTTTCTTAGACATTTCAATCCCATCTACACCTCAAAATGTCCATTAAACCCATCTTCTTAGACATTTCAATCCAATCTACACCTCAAAATGTCCATTAAACCGTTCTTCTTAGACATTTCAATCCCATCTACACCTCAAAATGTCCATTAAACCGTTCTTCTTAGACATTTCAATCTCATCTACACCTCAAAATGTCCATTAAACCGTTCTTCTTAGACATTTGATCCCAACCGCACATTGAAATGTCCTTAAGAGATTCTATAAATAAGAAAAGCACCCATCATTAAGAATGAGTGCTTGTCCTATATTATTTTCCTGTCTGCTTGTTCATTGCTGACATCATTTGATTGATTTTCTTCTGGGATGGTTTCATACCCATCTGCATCATCATCATTTTAAGCATTTGTTCATTGATTGGCGGATTTTTCTTCAAGTAGCTCTCCATGTATTTACGAGCAATGAAAAATCCTAGCGCTACACCGACAACCAATGCCAGTATACCAACTAGAATTAAGTCCCACATAAAAACTTCCTCCTTCATGTTGTCTAACATACAGTGTACTAAACCAACTGCTATTATACAATATCTGTTGGTTTTTTTCTCTATTAAATAATCTCAATTTGAAAACTTTTTGCATTTACTTCACAATCCATGCACTAAAACAATCAGCAACTAGTGCATCAACCTCATTATACATATTTTCGTTCCTTAATCGGCTTTAGCCAGCCGTATTTGTTTGATTCAAGGTCGATGGCCAGAAATGATGATTCACATTTCCGGAGGATTTCAAAAAAGACAGTTTCAGCGTCGACTTGTCCATGGGAATCCAGCTCCAGCCATCTCTCATGCACTCTAAGTGTGGCAGAACTGTTATTAGTGTTATTTTCATAAATATATATGCCGTTTTCAACATGAAATCCTTTTGCCTTGGAAAGCTGTTGATGCAGGAGCTGATGAATGCGAAGTACGGGAATGGATTTTGTAACGAACTTGACTTGCTTGGCAATGATCGTTTTCAAATCGTCGTTTGCTTGACTATATTCCAAAAACAATTGATAAAACATCCGTTCTCTTCCGAAA
This sequence comes from Mesobacillus sp., assembly GCF_047739415.1. Taxonomy (GTDB): domain Bacteria; phylum Bacillota; class Bacilli; order Bacillales; family Cytobacillaceae; genus Mesobacillus. The sequence goes on from NZ_JBIQOE010000269.1 coordinate 4,669, forward strand.
TAATGGGAGGCAAATTCATCTTCTATTAGATATAGCTGGTAGGATCTCAACTGATCCCCTCCTCTGCAGACAAGCTTTTGTCTTTATTATAGGAAAACGTTCGGTCTGCGTTTGTCTAAAGATGCCGAAAAAATCCACTAATTATGTCGAATTCAAAACTTTCTTACTTTTTCATTATAAAATCCAAAATTTCAGTTGTCACGGAATTAGAAGTTTGACATTTTTTTATGAAGAAAAGGAATACTGGCCATTAATCAGGGGAATATATCAATGTTAAATAGAAAGAGAAAGGATGACTATGCATGGCTACAGTACTCTATATTACAGCGAATCCAAAACCGGTTGAGGAATCGTTCAGCTTATCGGTTGGGGAAGAGTTCATTAAAGCCTACCGTGAAAACAATCCTGAGGATGAAGTCGTCAGATTGGACCTTTATAAAATGGACGTACCGTTCATTGATACAGATGTTTTCAGTGGCTGGGGTAAATTACAGCAAGGATCAGCTTTCGACCAGCTTAGTGACGATGAAAAACAAAAAGTCAGCTCAATCAATCAACTGACAGACCAATTTATTGCGGGAGATAAGTACATCTTTGCGACTCCTTTATGGAATTTCAGCTTCCCTCCAAAAATGAAAGCATACATTGATAATATTGCAATTGCGGGCAAGACATTTAAGTATACTGCAGAAGGCCCTGTTGGCTTGCTAGGTGGTAAAAAAGCCCTTCATATCCAGGCACGCGGCGGTGTGTACTCAGAAGGACCAGCTAAAGATTTAGAATTTGGTGACCGTTACCTTCGTGCAGTTCTTGCATTCATGGGAGTTACTGATGTTGAAACACTGGCGGTAGAAGGTATGGCAGCTACACCTGATAAAGCTCAGGACATCAAACAACAAGCAATTCAACGCGCGAACGAGCTTGCAAAACAATTTTAACCCAGCAAAAAAAGCCTGTTTTCAGGCTTTTTTTACTGAATTATTTTACACCGTCCAACGGAATGTCCTTGCGATGGTCGAAATTGAAAACAGCACCTTCCGAGATTTCCTGTTCTTCAGTGTTTCCTTGTTGAGCTGCATGCTTTACTGCCGCACCGTCCAGTGGAATGTCCTTGCCATATTCAAACATTTATACACACCTCCTGATTTTTAGTATGGGTATTTGTTACTAATATATTTACCGTGTTCATTCTTTTTTCCTGCTTTTTTCTCAAAAAATTAAAAAAACACCCGATAATTCGGATGTTTTGACTGGTTGTCCTATCACTCAATTTAAAATGAACGCTTCGTAGTTGCTTCGCCTAAACTAGCTGGGATGCTGACCGTAATTGATTCTATATGTTTTGCAACCTTTGTGCTATAGGTAAAATCACCATAGCAATATGGATAACGGAAATTGTTCTTATCACCGCCGCAATTATATGTTTGAGGATTTTTTTCGACCTGGATCATTGAAAATTTCTTTGCCAGCTCCTCGCTGTGCTTACCACCGTTTTTTGCTACAAAATCAATATAGCCGATTCCCATATTGTATGATTGGATGACTGTGGGAAAGTCCACTTGCTTCTTATTTCCATACTCTACAACTCGATTGAAGTACTTTACACCTTGTTGGACGCTTTGTTTAGGGTCCTGAATCGTATTTGGTGCAAGGCCAGCAGATTCAGAGGCTTGCATAGGGTCGCCGCCCTTTCCCCGGCTTTCCTGCATCATTAAAGCTGCGACTGTGACGGTATGTCCGTCCAGCCCAACCTTTTTTAATTCTTTCTCAATCATCGGCGTATACTTGGCAACTTCTCCAATTGAACTATTCACACCAACATTCATTTTTTTGAAACTTTGATTATATAAATCCAGAAATCTATCAAGCAGGAAAAAACCAATAAAGGCAATAAATAATAAGATTGCCAGATTGAAGTTTCTCTGGACTTGCTTTTTCTTTTTGGGCTTCTTTTTCGTGTATTTCATCCATTCCTTCTCTCCCAATTGCGTACTTTCTCCTCCTCCTATTCTATAAAAAAATATTAAAAGTTGAAAGGGAGCCGCAATCATTTTTGCAGCTCCCTCTCAATTAATTATTCTTCATAGATCATTTTACGTGTCATTCCACCATCGATGACCAGGTCCTGGCCATTTATAAAATCGTTCTCCGGGTCAGCTAAATAGAGGCAAGCTTTGGCTATATCCTCTGGCTTACCAACACGGTTGGACCAATGCTGAAGATGATCCTTCTCCCTGAGTTCGTCATAATCCTCTGTCTGGATCCACCCAGGACTTATTGAGTTGACCGTGATTCCCTTCTCTTGAAGTGAGGCTGCCAGGGCATGTGTCAAAGCAACGATTCCGCCTTTGGAGGAAGCATAAGCTTCTGAGTTGGGCTCAGACATTGTTGCTCTTGTTGATGCTATATTGATGATCCGGCCTCCTGCATTCATCCTGCGGGCAGCTTCACGTGAACCGATGAAAACACTCCTGAGATTGGTAAACACGACATCCTCCCACTCGGCAGTCGTCAACTCAAATAAAGGCTTGAATCTCGAAACCCCAGCATTATTAATTAAAATATCAATTTTGCCGAAATCTTTAATTGCACTTTCTACTAGATTTAAAATATCTTCTTCTTTCCTGACGTCTGTTTTATAAAAGGCGGCTTGTCCTCCTGCCTCTTCCAAGAGACGTACAATTTCGTTACCTTTCTCCTCATCTTTATCCGCAATGCAGACAATGGCCTGTTCCTTAACAAAAGCCTTTGCTAACCCTCTGCCAATTCCATTTGATCCTCCTGTTACGATAACTACCTTTCCCTCTAAGCTTGCTTTCATCTCTTTCATCTCTTTCATCTCTTTCATCCCTTTCATCCCTTTCATAACATATATCCTTTAGCTTTTCCCGTATTATTTTATCTTCACTCTTATCTGTCCCAGTTTGTATGCAGTTTTCACAAGGGCGCTTGTCAAAACCGGATAAAAGATTCACTTCATTGTGATATATAACGGGAGTTTAGACATATCATAACTTGTTTTATATTAATTCCAAAAGAATCAGAGGCACTTATTTCATCCTATCAACCGGAACATTAAAGACGTTAAGCAAAAAGAGGACCCACGGGATAGACAAGGCCCATGCTAAAAGAGGATTTCTGAAATGGATTCTCAGCAATGAAAACATAACGAAGTTGAACAAAAGGGACCAGCCAATATTCCAGCCATGGTGATGATTGATTAAATTTAAGTACTTTTCATTGATAAACTCAACGCATGTATAAAGGAGCGCCCAAAAGGAAATCCACGCTAGCTTCTTCCACCACGTTAAAGGAAATCTGCCGAGGTAAATCAAGATTGTTGAAGGATAAACAATAATCATGATCATGAGGGAGATGATGGTATGATTCCTAAGGATCTCCTCACCCATAATTGTCTCTTGATAGGTCCACATTGGGTAATTGTAAAGCAAAGCAAATTTTAATAAATCTCCGATAATATAGTAGAGGATTGTAGGATAATATTCGCGCCACTGTTTCCAATCACCCCAAATGATTCCCGCTATTAGAAACAAACCATTGTAAATAAAATGCATGAGTTACACTCCAGCTTTTTTTTAATAGCTTTTCCAATTTCTTTATATTAATTAAAAAATAATCACCATTAAAACTCTTCTGCAACAAATTTTTCCTATAGAATTATAAATAATGGAGTGTATAAAAGATTGGTGTAAATACTGTTGATTCTTTCGGTGCTCTACGCAAAGAAGGTAATCCATAATGCACGGTGAAGAAAAGCCAGGCTGCAAGTTTCAGCCTGGCCTTTGCTATTATTTTTCACTCTCTGTTGATACTTGCCACTCTACGCCAAACTTATCAGTCACCTGGCCATAAGCAGGACTCCAGAAGGTTTCCTGGATAGGCATCGTAACTTTTCCATCCACCTGAAGCTTCTCAAAAATTTCTTTTGCTTCTGCTGCATCATTTAATAAAAGTGCTACCGTTACCTGGGACCCAAGCTGATAGGGTTGGCCGGGAAAAGTATCCGATAACATTAAGCTGGCGTTGCTGATTTTCAATTGAGCATTCAGGACCCGATCTTTTGCTTCTTCAGGAAGCGGATACTCTGGATTGGGAGGCATCTCTCCAAATGTTTGCAGACTGATGACCTCTGCCCCTAACGCATTTTTATAAAACTCCACTGCCTCCTGGCCATTCCCATTTGTTACTAGATAAGGAACAATACCTGTTATCATAACAACACCTCTTTTTTGAAATAGAACATTTGTTCGTTTAAAATTTTACCACATTTTTCATTTTAAAACAATATCCTATAATGCCCTCATGGTAGCGAAATTAATCCTGTATTTTTACTAAAGGCTTAGTTGAACAAGGCTGTTTACCGTTTAGATTACACTAAAACATTTTTGTAATTTACTAATTTGGATGAGGTGGATCGACGAATAGCCCTTATGTAAAATCAAAAAAACGAGTACGGAAATCAATCCATACTCGTTTTTCATATAATTCATTTAGTTTTGTTGGAGCAATGCCTTTACGCGAGCAACTACATTGTTCACGGAGAAGCCGTACTCTTCCAAGATCTTTTCGCCTGGAGCAGATGCACCAAATGTATCGATCGCAAGTACTTCACCCTCGTCACCAACGTAACGGTGCCAGCCTAGTGAAGAGCCCATCTCGATTCCAAGGCGCTTCTTGACAGACTTCGGAATAACACTTTCTTTGTATTCCTTGGACTGCTGTTCGAAGCGATCCCATGAAGGCATACTTACAACAGCAACGTCGATGCCTTCAGAAGCCAGAGCCTCTTGTGCTTTCACAGCAAGACCAACTTCTGATCCTGCTGCTAGAAGCAATGCATCAGCAGTGTCTTTTCCAGCCGCAGAAATGACGTAAGCACCCTTTGAGACGCCTTCGTACGCATTCTTGTCAGTGTTTTTGATGGTCGGCAAGTTTTGGCGAGTCAACACAAGAGCTGTAGGCGTCTTAGTTGATTCAATTGAAAGCTTCCACGCTGCCGCTGTTTCGTTACCATCTGCAGGACGGATGACAGACAGGTTCGGCATTGCACGAAGACCTGCAAGCTGCTCAACTGGTTCGTGCGTAGGACCATCTTCCCCTACTGCGATGCTGTCATGAGTGAATACGTATGTTACAGGCAAGCCCATCAATGCAGCAAGTCTGATTGCCGGCTTTAAGTAATCGGAGAACACGAAGAATGTTCCGCCAAATATCTTTAATCCGCCGTGGAGCGCCATACCGTTCATCGCAGCACCCATAGCGAATTCACGTACACCAAACCAGATGTTGCGGCCTTCGAATGAACCTGGGAAGAAGTCACCAGATCCCTTAATCATTGTCTTGTTTGATCCAGCAAGGTCAGCCGACCCACCGATCAAGTAAGGAAGGTTTTTCGCGATTCCGTTAAGAGCTTCTCCAGATGAAGCACGGCTCGCAAGGCTCTTTCCTTCTTCGTATACAGGGATGTCTTTATCCCATCCTTCAACTAATTCACCCTTCATGGCTTTTTCAAGCTGGGCTCCTAGTTCAGGATATTCGCTCTTATAACTTGCGAAAAGCTCGTTCCAAGCCTGTTCTGCTTGTTCACCTTTATCAGCGATTTGCTGTTTGAAGTGATCATATACTTCACTTGGTACATGGAAGTCTTCTTCAAAAGTCCACTTATAAGCTTCTTTAGTAAGCTTCAATTCATCAGCACCAAGCGGAGCGCCGTGAACATCAGATTTACCTGAAAGGTTAGGTGAACCATATCCGATGATTGTCTTGACTTCAATCAATGTTGGACGGTCTTCATCCGTCTTAGCTTCTTCAATTGCTTTTGCGATTTCTTCAAGGTTGTTGCCGTCTTCGACGCGAATGTATTGCCAGCCATATGCCTTGAATCGGCCTTCAACACTTTCTGAGAATGACTTATCAAGATCTCCATCCAAAGAAATATCGTTTGAATCATAAAGAACGATCATTCTGCCTAGCTTCAGGTGAGCTGCCAGTGATGCCGCTTCAGCAGATACACCCTCCATTAGATCGCCGTCACCGCAAATGCTATATGTATAGTGATCAACGAGATTATAGTTATCTCTATTGTAAGCAGCAGCAAGATGGCGTTCAGCCATTGCCATACCGACTGCCATAGCAATTCCCTGGCCAAGCGGTCCAGTTGTTGCATCTACACCAGCAGTGTGGCCGAACTCAGGGTGTCCTGGAGTCTTGCTTCCCCACTGGCGGAACTGTTTAATATCATCCATTGTCAGATCATAACCTGCAAGGTGCAGCAAGCTGTATAGCAGCATTGAACCGTGTCCAGCAGACAATACAAAACGATCGCGGTTAAACCATTCTGGGTTCTTAGGATTGATGTTCATGTAACGAGTCCACAATGTGTAAGCCATTGGAGCTGCCCCCATTGGCATGCCTGGGTGGCCGGAATTTGCCTTTTCAATTGCATCAATTGATAAGGTACGAATGGAATCAATTGAAAGCATATCAATTTCTTTAAACATTAAATACATCCTTTCTATAGGTACTAGCTACATCATTAATATTATAGCGAGAGAAATTATTATACAACAAATTGTGCCTGAAAGAGACAGAAATGGCCGTATTGTTATCTATTTTGACACAAACTCGCTGTTGTTATGTAAATGCATACCTTAGCGGGTAAAAAATAATTGAGGTGGAGTACTTTTACATGGAATTTCCGTAATAGTTCGAACAGCCAGAATTTTATTCAAAATAATACCTTACTCTAATTTCCACTTATTTTCGGAGATGAAACAAACTAGTGGATTATTTATCATAAATTCACCAAAATAAAAATGGAATACATGTCGCATGTATTCCAAATTAGTATATATTTAATGAAGCTTATTCTTCGCTTTTTCTTCCTTGAGCTTATCAGGGGTAACATCATTGCCTTCTGGATCGACAATGGTAACACCTTTAAGTGTATTGAGCATAGAAGACCGGAAAGACTGAAGATATTCTGCACGAAGCTTCGTCTGTTCCTTTGCTTCTTCTTCCGTCAACTTAGATGATTTTGCTTTCCTTGCCAGTTCATTGATTCTAGCAATTTTATCACTTGATAGCATTGTAAAGCTCCTTTGTAAAAAATTACGTCAAATGACATCTTACTAAAATTCTTGCGATTTTACAAGAATAGAGCTTCGTTATTCTTTTGTCTCTATGTACTCAAGATATCTTCGGTTCACTGTAGCCTTAGATACGTTGTACCCAAACCCTCTTAATGTTGCAGCAATCTCAGCAAACGTCAATCCATTATTCCGCAGCTTCACGATTTCCTCGATTGGCATCTCTTTCCGGTCCCGGCCGGAGTGCTCACCTTGATTTTTCAGATTGCGCTGTGGCTTGTATCCATGCTCAATCGCTCGTTTCATGCCACGTTTAATCTTAATATTATGGATCTTCCTCTGATACTCTTCCACCATACTGACAATCTGCAGGACCATGGAATCTGATTCAGAAAGCTGGAGTTCCCCACTGTGGGAGACACTATATAATTTTACATTTTCTTTTAGAATACAATGAAGAATTGCAACCTTGGCATTGCCTCTTCCAAGTCTTGTTTCATCCTGGATGAGCAAAGCCCCTATCTTTTTGTCCTTGATCAATTCCAGCAGTTCCAGGATCCCTTCCCTTTCAAGGTCATAACCACTAGCTTTTTCTTTAATAATTCTCGCTACGTCAAAACCATAATTACTTGCCAGACGCAGCAACTCTTCTTCCTGCCTGGCCAGCGAAGTTTCCTGCGTTTCCTTCGTTGTACTTACTCGGCAATAAATAATTGCTTTCATGTTGTCACCTTATTCTAGTCCAATCTATCTTTCTGCTCCCGCAATCTGGGTAGGCTCCATGTGTTCTGCTACAACGGGGATCACTAATTCATCTCCTGGAAAGACCATTTCCCCAATAATTCCGTTTTCTTTTTCTACCCAGCTAACGAATTCATTTTCAGAAAAATTATGTTTGCTGGCAAACGTCTCTGCAATTTCCCACAGTGATTGTCCTTCTTCTATAGTAACAGTTATGTATGCATCTTCGTTATTTAATTGAGCTTTTGCTACGAATGAAAAGATTAAGCTGACAGCAAGCAGTATTATGGCATATGAATAGTTTTCCCATAGTTTTTTCATTTACGGCACCCCTTAACGAATGTATGTTCGGTTAATTAACTTTATTATAAATCGAACATTTGTTTCGTGTCAACTCAAAAATTCGAACTTATGTTTGTATCTGTGGAATAGACATGGTATAATTAGGACAAGAAAATATACGAGGTGCGTGAATATGACAAAGTTATCTAAGCGGCAACAAGATATATTTGAATTCATAAAAGGCGAAGTCAAGAAAAAAGGGTATCCGCCTTCCGTACGTGAAATCGGCGAAGCTGTCGGGCTTGCATCAAGCTCCACTGTCCATGGACACCTTGCAAGACTTGAGAGCAAAGGCTTGATCCGACGAGATCCTACCAAGCCGCGTGCAATAGAAATTCTGGAAATAGAAGAAGATAGCCGCATCCCTAAATATAATGTGGTCAATGTACCTGTTGTCGGTAAAGTAACAGCTGGTATGCCGATCACGGCCATTGAAAATGTAGAAGAGTACTTCCCTCTTCCTGATCGCCTTGTTCCCCATGATGAGCAGGTTTTCATGCTGGAAATCATGGGTGACAGTATGATTGAAGCAGGCATCCTCGACGGTGACTATGTTATTGTTAAGCAGCAAAAAACTGCTAATAACGGAGACATTGTTGTAGCGATGACTGAGGATGATGAAGCAACAGTTAAGCGTTTCTTCAAGGAAAAGGATTATTTCAGGCTCCAGCCGGAAAATCCTACTATGGACCCAATTATCCTTCGTAACGTATCCATACTTGGTAAAGTCATTGGTGTATACCGGCATATGCATTAAAAAAGCAAGCGGACTCCGCTTGCTTTTTTTCTATCTATTAAACTTTTAGCATATGAGACTAGCACATTTATGAAAAAAATAGGTAGAGACCCTAACAACTTGTCCCTCTCCACATAAGATATTGTGTAAGTATCTTTCATGATGGAAAGGAGTTGAGTTTCTAATGGGATACAATCGTAATGACAATGATGTAGCAGGTGTATTTTACCCTAACCGTGACAGAGACAGAGTCAGGGCAACTGTTGATTTTGATGATCTCTGCCGTGCTGTGCGCCGTTGTATAATCGAGGATTTAGTAGCCGGTGCTCAGGATGATCGGGAAGACGATCGTGACCGCCGCCGCAGGAAGTGCGGTTGCAGAGACTAACACCTAACTGAAAAATCCCGAAAGGATTATTCCTTTCGGGATTTCTCTATTTCCAATGAATATTTTGAACAGGCAGTACACCTTTTAACTCTTCATTGTATGCAGCTTTTTGATTTTGAGTAAGCCATACATGTACGGTTCCGCTATCTTGATTGGTTCTGATCAATCGTCCCATTCCTTGTCTTAGGCGTAGGAGCATATATGGTATATCTACCTCAGCAGCTGGATTATCCGCATGTTTTCTTTTCGCCTGGAAGACTGGGTCATGAGGCGGGAATGGCAATGAAGAAATGATGACTTGAATCAGTGATTCTCCTGGTACGTCCAGTCCTTCCCACAGGTTGTAGGAACATAGAACGGTCTCGGTGTCATTCTGGAATTCCTTTACGGTTTCACTGATTTCACGGTCTCCTTCAAACAGGATAGGAAAACTCCATTCTTGTTTTTCAGACCACGCCCGGAATCGATCCATTTCCTGCATGGAAGAGAACAGAACAAGCGAACTGCCATTCTTACTTCTAAGGTCATCCCCTATTTTGTCCCATTTCTTCATTTCATCCTCCTCGATGTGTGCCACCAACTCCATTTGCTCTTCATAATCAAATGGTGACGCTACAGTAAAGGAGGAGTATTTTCCGATCCCTAGGCTTTTCGCTATATAGCTGAAATCTCCAGCTTGAGACAAGGTCGCTGACGAAAATACAAACGGGATGTTTTGGGAAAATACTTCTTTTTTCAAAATATCCTCCACAAGACGAGGCATGATGACAAGGGAAGTTTGCACTTCATTCTCTTCTAGCCAGAAAATCCCTTCGTCGTTCTTCAAGAAAACAGAAAGACCGTATGCGAAAAACTCGAGATACTCTTCCATGATTTTCAAATGGTATTCGTCAATCAGGAACATTTCCGCATCAAAGACTAGCTGATCCATTAAATCGCTAACCTTTTTCTCGAGTGTTTCTGCCGTTTTCCTGATACTTGGTAGCATCGGTACTTCTTTTCGATTAGAACCTTCTATAGCAGAGGAGTTTTCAACCAATAGGTCAAACCATGCATCATGAAGCTCTAAAATATCCTCAATTAAATACAGTGATTCCTCTCGTACGTCCTGGTGCATATATCCTGTCAGGACAGTCGTCAAAGTTTGTGAGTTGAACCTGTATGTTAGTCCCTTTTGTGCTGCGAACTCAAGCAAGTGGCCCTCATCAAAAATCACGGTACTTGCTTCTGGCAGTAGTGGCATCTGTCCTTCCCGTTTACGGGAATCTTTCGTCCAGACATGTTCCATGTAAAAGTCATGTGAGCAAATAATCAAATCGCCTGCATGTCGATAATAATCACGGTTCAATGTTTGGCCGCAGCGGTGGCGCCAGCTGCATGTTGAGCATTGCTGAAGTGGATCCCAGGCCATTGAAGCCCAATTTTCATTCGTGACCCATGGATATTCCTTTCGGTCACCATAACGAGTGAATGAATTCATTGAAATCCCTTCATCAAAGATGAAATCTGGCAGCTGGTCATGGACGTCAAGGATTTCTTTTTCATTCGACGTGTTTGAAAGGTCATCAAGCTTTTTCACGCATACATATTGTTCTCTTGCTTTTGCCAATCGGACATCGACCTTCAACCCTAACGCCTTTTCGAGCTTTTCGATATCGCCGCCCTCTTTTACGAGCTGCTCAATCAGTGTTTCATCAGAGCAGGAAACAATAGCCGGCTTGCCCATGTATCTTGCGTATAGAATGGCATAAATGAGATAGACGAAAGTTTTACCAGTGCCTACGCCAGCTTCGGCGAAAACAATTCCTTTATTCTTAAAGGCCTGCTCAACCTGGAAGGCCATATAAATCTGCTCATCACGGAGTTCATAGCCCTTTTCAGGCAAAATATCGTAAAAGACATCACCAATGTAATCCCCTAATAAATCAAAGAATGTATCGTTTTTACTGATTGTAAATGGAAGTTTATTTGTCATTCAGGTTCTCCTCGACTATTGATTCCGGCAAAAAAGCCAGCTTTTATCATAACAGATAATCAGTCATTTAGTGAAAGAAATGAAATATAAAATATAGGTAAAAACTCTAATTCCATTATTAGGAATAAACTGTTAAAATAATCCTAAATTTAACTAAGGAGAGTTTTTATGAAATCTAAAAAAATCATCTACATAAACATTGCTCTCATAGCTTTATTATTTTTCATTAATATTTACCAGTACAACAGAATTACAGAATTTGAGAGTCAACTAGGATACAACTTCCAACGGACAGTACGCGACTCTCTATTTTTATTGGAGAATGATGGTGATCCAAACATTTGGATCAAGATTTTGAAAGAAGAGGAAGGTGAAATCACATTAGCCTCTCACATAGGAGAAATAACTCGACTAAGCAGACAATATTATATGATGAACGGAAAAATCTCAGTCATCGGAGATATACTCAATTCACTTGCAGATGATTATCATCAATTAGCAATTACTGTAAAGAAAGAGTCGGATTACGCAAAGAACCAAGAGGAAATTAACCTTAAAATAAACTTTCTTATTACATTGTTAAATAAAGCAGACTCAATATCGGGCGAAAATGAAAAACAATATTATAAAGAATTTACTGACTCGGAATCCAAAACGTCAAAACTGATATGGAGGGAGTACAAGAAGTATGAAAAGAAATGATTACATCATCCGTCAGGAAAATCCTGGTGATTACTCAGGGATAAGAGAGACAAATTTAATGGCTTTTGACACGGGAGAAAACGAAGCCCGTACTAATACGGGAATCAGAACAATTTGTCCCTAAATTGAGCCTAGTCGCTGTTAAGGATGACGGAGAAGTCATCGGACATATCCTTTTTAGTATTATCCACCTTGTTACAAAGCAAGGAACTGTTCCTACTTTAGGTCTTGCTCCCATGGCTGTAAAACCAGATTATCAAAATAACGGAATCGGTTCTGATCTCGTCAACGAAGGTATCAAAGCATGCAAGGCTTTAGGATACAATCATATTTTTGTCCTAGGGCACCCGAACTTTTACCCTCGCTTTGGCTTTTCGCCAGCAAGCCAGTTTGGGATTGATTCTCCTTTCCCAATGCCTGATGAAGTTTTTATGGCACTTGAGCTCGAGGAAGGCTCATTAAGTGGATTACAGGGGAAAATTGAGTATCCACCTGCGTTTAATGCTGTAAGTTAGTTTTAAAAGTGAGGAGAAACAGTGCGACTCTACCACTCCTCACTTTTTTTAAACAATAAATCATAAAAGGTGATGCCAAGAGCCAACCCCAGAGGAGCCCCAAAATCCAGGTTATCAAGCCGCTCTGGCCAAAATAAATAGTTTGATGTATAAGATGCAGCCATTAAGAATATAAACGTTCCCGCGAATTTCAATATCCGCCTTTTAACATCAAAGTCAGGCAAATTCTTAACATTCATGATGATAAGGATCATTTGAAAAAGCCCAAATAGCAGCAAAAATATAACAAACCCGATTACAAATCTTAAGGAGTTCGGAGTATCAATATCTGTTAATACAATATACATCGCAACAAGCAGGCCTATTAGAAATACTATATAAAGCAGAATCGAAATCCACTTTTCTTTTTTGCTTGTCATAGTTAAATCCCCTACTCCCCAGCTAACAATACAGATTCAAGAACCTCGACTTGCTCTTTATCTGTTAATCTTCCGTAACCCTCATTATCCTTGTCACTGATAATCGTAGCCGTTTCCCCTTCAAACCATATCCTGTAACGATATAATCTTTCAGGCATATTCTTTTCTTCCTGAATAAAGGACGTAGCAAGTATATCCTCTTTCCTTGCCATTTCAGCTTCCGTATTTGGTGACCACTTAATTTTATCGAATGCTTGCTGAATTTTCTTTAGGTTATCATTGGAGGCAATGATTTTTTCTTCTCCATCATTTATGCTCTGTTCAGATATTTTTTTCACATCTATCCTCGTAAGCTCCGGTTTAAAACTGGCATTACAGCCAGCAATAAAAAGTAAAAGCACTGGTAGCACTATGCTAAATTTTCTCATCTCAATCCCCAGTCCAGTTTTTCGTTTATGGATTTGCCTTTAAATCAATCAGATGGTAGTTTTCTTCTGAGATTTCCTCAAGTGAAGTGATAACTTCAAGAAACCGCTTGTACAAAACCTGAATTTCCGTCTGTTGGTCTATTATTTGAATGGTCTCATTAAAAACGTTTTCATTATTATATGTGTGTATCTCAAGCCATTTCGTTTTATCTGACTTGCTTTGGAGATGAAGTGTCTTTTTGTCTAGGAATCTAGAATAAATCCGATCTGTTTCTTGCTGGATTTTCAGGTACTCTTGTTCTTTGCCTGACTTTAAATGGTAACTATATATCTTCACGAACACTTTTACACACCTCGAATCCGACGACTAGTAAGCTTCCGTTCCATACACTCTTTATGTACCTTAGTTAAATGCAGTAAATCAAATTCATCGGCTTCGATTTGTTTCTTTATAGCATCAGCCTCAGAGACTGCGATATGATATAGTTCCTCATCAATAACACCAGAGGATAACGCCAACTCTAGTTCATTGGCATCTTTATGAAAAACTTCTCCTGTAGGAAGGATAATGATGTCCAAAAAGAGGTCGTCCATCCACGGACGACTATTATCAACGCCATTTCGATAGCATATATCGATATACCATTGGACAATCTCCCCTGCCGCATTAAACATAGTAGTGATTGAATGACGTGCCCCCTCAGGAAAATGCTGCAGCCAAGAATAGCCTTCGTCTACTATGCAGACCTTTTTATCCCCATATTGGACATATAATGGTTCAGTTATTTTGATCACCTTTAACATGGTAACGTGACCCTTAAAACCATCTTCATTGAAGAAATCCTGAATGAATTCCCTTTGAACGACACGAAGCCAATCAGCCCGGTCACCATATTTTCTTTTTAACTTAATATCATTCATATAAATCTCCCATATTATTAGTTAGGGGAATATTGTTTTCTTGCAGTTTCTCCATGATTTTGAACCTGTTGTTCTGCACCTTGCTGTTATAAGGCAGTTCGATCACTTCTCCAGCTTTTGTGACTAGATTTAAACGGTCTACTACGGTTACTCCATTACTTTTCACGAAAATTTCTTTTGCTTCTTTAACATCCTCCCAATAATAGGAGTTGATCGTGTTGAACGTTTTATAATCATTAAAATGCATTCCCTGGTCATCAAGGTAATAATAGTTTGACACGCCGAACATGAAGAGTGGTACGCATGCTAGCATGATGAGAAGTGTGATCCACTTGATGCCTTTCCATTCGAACTTCCACGTTAAAAATAAATGCAGAAACAGAGTTACCGCTATCCAAAGCATCCCAATCATGAAAATTACGTATGCAGATGGTGGTGTATCATAAAACCACTTATCAGCTGACAGGTAAAGATAATCCTGAATAATATAAACAAAAACGAGAGGCATGAACAAACTGCTGATGATTAAAATAATTGCTGTCACGAGGACTATATTAGATGAATTCTCTGTATTGAAACTTACACGTGCCATCATATTTCCTCCTTCTCCCTAGATAAATGTTAATACGTTTATCCAGGAGGAAGGTTTCAAATATTCCAAAAATTTACTCGAGGAAAAATCATTGAACTATCGACATTAAAAATGCTTTTCCATTGGCTCCGCACAATGTGTGTAGCCATTTCTTCCATAAAACTCGATGCTCTTATCGCTTGGCCACACGATGATGAACTCGTACTTCTCTTCTTCAGCCCATTCATTTACACGTGACAGCAACTTGCTCCCAGTCCCTTTTCCCCTATATTCGGGAACAGTATATACATTTGTCATGTATGCAAACGGATGTGTGACCCTGCCTGGACGTGGCACCTTATGGACCAATTCAACGTAAATATGGGAAACGATTTCCCCGTTATTCTCGGCAAGCCAGACAAACCATTGCCCGCTTTCCAGCGCAAATTCGAGGAACCCTCTGCATTCTTTTTCAAAGGAGCTATACTCAACTCCCTCCCCCATTTCGGGGTAATCTTCGAGGGTAAAGTCCCATCTCATTTTTATTAATTGATCAATATCCCCTTGGTTGGCTAATCTAATTTTCATATTCCACTCCGTTGATATAAAAAATGTTCGCTGCTTTTAGGTGATGTTCTGCTGCCCACTTATCTGCTTTCCTTTCTGTTTTTTCCAAAAAAATAACTCAATCCAAAAGGAATCAATGGAACGAGAGCTAACAGCCTAAATCCATTTTCCGCTCCCAGAAAATAAAGGGACGGAAGGGTAACGGCCATTCCGCTCATAAGTAGAAGCTTCCAGGATTTATTTATCAAGCCCCCAATAAACAGGAAACCGAACGCTACAATCAATAGCCAAAATATTGTCCCTGCCATATCTCATCCCCCCTAAAAAACTTCATGAGTGTTTTTCTTCATTGCACCTAAATCTTATAAAATGCCAGCATCGCTATTCTCACACCACATTTCCTTCACTTTGCTGCATTCAAATGAAAAAATCATGATCCCTGTCTCTTTTACTCGCTGATTTTCAGATGGGATGTCGAACCAGCCGCCTTTGTATGTCATCCAGCCGGTGTAACGTACTACCAATTTATTGCCCTGTTCAATCAAATCATCCAGTACCCAAATATCGTTCTGAAAAACGGATCGATACCATTCATGAAATCTACCATCGATCTGCGAGAGTTTTCTCCATTTCGCGAATGGTAAATAAAGTCCTCTGAAGTCAGTTCTTCAATCACATCGAGATTCCCCTCTGTAAAATATTCACTGAACCATCTTTCAGCTAGTAATCTTTTATCATCGCTAATCATATCCCCACTCCTGATCATGGTTATTTTTCCAGCAGCCAAAGGCCACCAATGTTAACACCTCTGAATTCCTCCATATTACCTTGTTCATCTTTTAGCAATAATGCTCCTTTGGAGAACAGCAAATACCAATCAAACGAGTAGCCCTGGATCGAATAAGTTTCGATCTCCGTCTTCAACTCATCATCTATCACCACTTGAGAGACTTTCACACATTCAATGCTAAAACAATTGTATTCTGTATGATCACTGATATGATTTAGAAACGATTGTTGATGCTTCGGTACACCAGCTCCTAAAAATATTAATAGAATAACAATGATACTGATCAGGTATGGAAAGTTAAACCGATGCTCAACCAGCAAGATCCATAAAGCAACTGCTGAAAAAAAACTAATCCATAACAGCCAGCCAATGTCGAAAAACATATTTGCCAGGAAAGAGTTTACAGCTAGGAAGATCAAATAACGAATAACATTGGCGATTGGACGGGCTTTCATCTTCTCATCTATTTCTTGCTCCAACCCAACTGTCGTTTTACTAATAAAAAGTTGATAAATTGAGTATAAAATGGCTATGGATATACCTATAAAAGAAATCATTAAAGCGCCTTTATCCATATAAATCACCCTTATAGAAAAATTCCAACATCCTAAAAAACCAGTTTGAACCAACTGCCATGGCCGTCGGTTTCCCCGATTGAGTTCAAGCTTTCTTGTCCATCGAGATAATAATCGAAGTGAAGCTTTGCATCGTAAATATTATTGTATATATGAAAAATCGCCCTTCGATTTCCTATTTCCTTTATTTGCTCCAAAAGCTTCTCCTTAGTTTCGACTGGCATTTGATTGGCAACATGGGTATGAAATACACAAATCACTTGTTCTCCTGGAATTTCTGCTGCCAGGAATCGGAGTATTTCAACTCCATCCCCCTCTATTAAGCTTAATGTTTGATTGCTCACATAGCTTGCCGCTTTTTCGAATAACTCACGTCTTTCACCATGTTCTGGCCAGATCAATGCCTTTAGCCATAAGTAATCCTCTGTATCTCTCACATCATTTATATGCAGGTCGACTCCTATTCTTGTTGCAACATCAAAAGGGGGCAATGGATTCAGAAGTGATTTATCTCCTCTTATTTCAGATCTTAGGTGAACTTCCGAATCAATATTCCCGACAATCTTATCTGTACCATATGAATAACTGTATTTGTCCACGAATAACTGTAAGCCCGCACTCGTTCCGATTTCAATCAATGCCAATGGCTTTCTGGTCATGTGGGAAATACGGCTGAATATGGGATAGAGATAAGAACAGCGCCTGACCTCATTTGTCTGGACAATTTTGCTTTTAATCAATTCGATTATCTCTTCAGAATATGCCTGGCAAAAATCGACGAAAGCCGGATAAGCTTTTTCCGCAGGAAGAGGTTGTTCGGTCAAGCTTGGATAGAATCCCGCCAGCGGATGATTATATCTTTTCATTAATAGATAGTGTACAGCTCCAAAAAATAGATTTGGCACCGGCTGGCCTTCTCTCGTTTTCTTTGCAAGGTTAAGCATTTTAGTATCTTCAGCTATTCTGGAAGATAGGAATTCATATAGCCGGCTTGACCCTTTGCATTCAAGAACCGCAAATCTTTTGAACTTCATAGAGATATCATCAGACATAAACATCACCTAATCCTTTTATATAAAACCTTGATACTCACTAAAATCATATAAACAGTTACCACAGCTGCCACCACAAGGAATAAATAATTACCCATTAATATCTTCGTAGGGTTCTCCTGCGGACTCACTAATCCTAATTCAAACGGAAAAGCATCATCCAAAGGTGTCAACCAGGTGTTCTGTTCAATAATCGGCAGTGGAAGTCCAAGTCTGTGCCTTGTCAAATCATAATCAGTTGTTACAACGACAGAATCGAAGAAAGGAGTAATGGATATTCCGATTACACCAATGAAAATAGAAATCATCAATAATCTGTTACGTTTTAACATATTAATCCCACCATAAAAATAATTTCCCTGTCTCTTTCATTTCCTCGATTAAACCGCTGATCGTTCCTGTTCCCTGTTCCATAATGTCCGGACAAAATTTAGCGATTTCTTTTGCCAGTACCATTAATTCCTTGCCTTTTGGCATTATGCGAAAACTGATTTCCACCCAGTCATAATCCGCCCCAATGATGATGAATGGAAACCTTCTATGCCAGTCCTTCAGTTTTGAAATGACGTTCTCATTGCTTATATCGTAATTGTCTCCATGGGTCTGCTGAACCTTCAGAATGTCGAATCGGTCGGTACCCTTGATAATACCGATCTCTTTATGATCATAATCGCAAATAAAGGCCTGATAGTTTATCTCCCGCAGCTCCTCTTTAAGCTTCAAGACAAAATGTTCCGATTCTTCTTTCTTTGCCTTAATACAAATTCCAGCCAGCTCACCTGGTTTATCAGAATACAAGTCCGTATTATACAAGGGCATCAATTTGCTGTGTGAATTCCTTTTTAAAATTGTCAATGCTTCTTCTGAAAAATTTGCTTCCTCAAGATTCACTTCCTTCTCCGAAATCTTGCCAAAGCTAAATAACTTTTTCCAGACCATCTCTCCACACCACTTTCTATTTGTACTCCTTAAATGAATGACGGCAGTATTTCTGTTTTAAAGTACTCCAGGGGTACATGTGTTCCAGCATAATTGTCACTGGGTCCTTATTTTGGAATGTACGGATACCACTGGTGGATTCTTTCAGATGAAGACAATGCTCCGGTCAGCCCGCATACCTTTTTCGCGATTGATAGCGGCCAATATATCATAGTCGTACCCGAAAAATATTTAGTCACGATCTTTACCCGTTGGTGCAGTAAATTTTTGTATCCATTCCTCGGAAACAATCCTCTTCGTTCCCCATTTCCCGTTACTTAGCATCAGCTTGCCTATTTTCAGAAGATCAAAAGGATTCATTATTTTCATGCAGAACAAGACAGGAGTTGATTTTTTCTTTTGTGAACTTCTTATCCCAACTTAAAATCACTCTTTCACCAACTTATCGCATGATAATACTAATTGCGCCTTTGCAATTGGCCTCACATTTTCCATATAAAAATCTTCAGCCTTCCAATATCTTTTAGTAAACTTTTCGATGTTCTGCTGAGTTTTCAAGCTTTCCCTTGAAAAGCGAACATCTCTTGGGCAATCCAGAAAGACTGTAAAATCAAAAAAGCTGCTCCATTCCTTTCTCAGCAAGAAGACCCCTTCAACAATAATGATCTTCTTATCAGCTATATTCAGGTTTTTATATTCATGTCGATCCAAACCATTATCGTAATAGGGCAGCTCTAGTTCATTAGAGTAAATGAGCTTTTCAAACAAAATTCCCTTGAGCAACTCAATATCCCATTGCAGGTAATAATATTCTTTCCATTCGTCTTGCCCGGTATTGTATCTGCTCTGCCGTTCAACAATATGGTCATCTATATGGATAATCAGGTTTTGAATGTCTTTTGTGTCCAACATTGAAGCGAGTTTTTTTACAAGTGTCGTTTTCCCAGCCCTGCTGAGACCATCTATACCTAGAATAAAACGTTCATTTTGACCAATTGCTGAATCGATTTCCTTCATTATTTTTCCTGTAAAATCCAATGTGTCTACCTCTCATTTCATAGGTGAAAGTTACATTAACTTATTCGCTAAATCGACACATATTTCCTTTTTCAGGCAAAAAAATAACCACCTGTATAAGGCGGTATCATTTAAATTGAATTGAATCTTTCTGATGGTATGCTCCGCTTCTTCGATGCTTTCCCTTAACCATAAAGGAGCATATGGATGGGCAATGATTTCTTCTTCGGTCATCCAATATACAACGGCGACTTCATCTGGACTTTTTGCAAATGGTTCACCTGATGCAATCTCACAATAAAAGACCAGATCAAGCACTTCCCTTCCATCCGGAAGAACAAAAGAAGTATTCCGAACATATGTAACTTCCTCTTTTATTGTGATACCCACTTCCTCAAAGAGCTCCCTTTTCAAAGTTCGCTCAAGTAAATCCTTTGAGAACCCCTCGTTTTCAACCGTTCCGCCAACAAGCGAAAGAAGCCCTCCGGCATGTTCCTCTTTGGAACTCCTTTCAATAATCAGCCACTTTCCTTCCTTGTAGATAGCGCCTTCAACATTTAAAACAAACATTGGTGATCCCCTTTCCAATTGTGCTTCTCTTATTGGGATACACTCATTTGTATCCCTTCTTTAAGCCTAAAGGCCTGTAACTTTTTTCAAAGGTCCCAAATTATAATTTTTACCAAAAAGTTACACATAATTTTTACCATATAAATTTACTGAAAATTCGATAAATTTACACATGCTTTTCCAACATTACTACTTGTATAATAGTAATACACCTAGAGTTACTGAAGGTCGACCAACAAAAATAGGAGAGTGATCAATTTGTTAGAAAACGTTATTTTCGCAATGGTCATCGGTGGATTTGTTGGACTGACAGCTCATGTGAGAAAACGAGGCAAGATCATCATGCCGAGAAGGACAAAGAAATTCATTTACCTTGGTTTCTTGGAAGAAATCCTCACCGGTTCATTAACAGCCGCACTATTGGTAGTCTCTTCAGAAGCTGATTCACTTCTTAGAGTTTTTTTGATGTCCATCATGGCGGGTTTCGGGGGTGATGCCTTACTAAGGGGCCTAGAGTTATTTCGAATAGGAAGCAGTAACCCAGGCGGGGAGGATATTGGCAAATGAAAAAACCAACACCTCAGCCTAAGAGAAAGAAGTTTGCTAACGCCATTGGTCAAGCAGCTTCCAAAGTGCTTGTTTTTTTTTGATAAAAAAGAAGTTGGGAAACTTTTAAGCCTACCCCTTTCCCCCTAAACATTACCTTTCATTAAAATAAATCCCTTTTTAAACCAAAATCGGAATATTGATTTTCAGTTCAGGTGCATCTTTTAAAGGATTAAAGCTTCCTGGATACTCTTCAAGATGCTCTAATTCACTCTTGTTTAATGAATAGCCATTCTGTTTGATCCAAGCGTACAAGCCTGTATAAGCTTCATGCACTGCTGTTCCCTTATACTCTGTACTGGCAAAAGCATAGGCCGGAACCGTAATAAGCTCCATTTCTTCAGGTATAACCGTTGTATCTTCCACTTCCAAAGCCAGATAATATGTAAAACCATTTTCGTTGATATGATAAGAAAGACCAAGAATGTTTTCTGTATTTACAGCGCTCTTTATTTCATTTTTCCTTTCAAGAAATCCCTTATGAAAGCTTTTGATTTCTCCCTTTGCTGCCTGTTCAAAAGTGCCGATCCATTTAACACCTATAGCCTTAAATGCTTCTCTATTGACGATTTTAGTTACCATTGTCATATCCTCTCCTTTTTTTCGTACATTTTTCTAATCAGCCAGGGAAAAGTAAGACTAAAACATTGAGGAGTAACATGATGGATCTTAAACTTTTCAAGCTAATCAACAGACTTTCTGGCCGCTTTTCACCAATGGATCAACTAATGATCCTTATTTCAAATCGTGTACGCTATGCTTATCTTTTGATCATAGTATTGATGCTGTTCAAAAACCGGTTTAACAAAAGAATTGCTCTAGAAACGGGGATTGCAGTTACCATCAGCTTCTTTTCCCATTTCTTCATCAATTTATTTTATTTTAAACCTCGCCCCTTCATTAAACGACGTGTTGGAATCCTTATTCCTTCAAAAACAGATTCTTCCTTTCCCAGCAAGCATACAATGCTCGCTTTCGCTGCTTCTACCACTGTATTCATGTTTCACCGGACCCTCGGTACGATCATGATGTGGATGTCTGCGCTAACCGGCTTCTCCCGAGTCTGGGTTGGGCATCACTATCCATCAGACATCATTGGAAGTGCTATTCTTGGCGCACTGACTAGTTTGGTGACACGCATCATTTCGTTCAGTAAGTTCGGAAACAAACCGGAAGCCAGCTAACAACCTTTTGACTTAATGACGGACATTTTTCCGGGACTTCCTCCCATTTCTGTCCGTCATGACCTTGATGACGGACACTTTTGAGGGTCTTCTTCTCTTTTCTGTCCGTCATGGCCTTGATGACGGACACTTTTCTGGATCTTCCTCTCATTTCTGTCCGTCATGACCTTGATGACGGACACTTTTCCAGGTCTTCCTCTCATTTCTGTCCGTCATGGCCTTGATGACGGACACTTTTCTGGGTCTTCCTCTCATTTCTGTCCGTCATGACCTTGATGACGGACACTTTTCCAAGTCTTCCTCTCATTTCTGTCTGTCATGACCTTGATGACGGACACTTTTGAGGGTCTTCTTCTCTTTTCTGTCCGTCATGGCCTTGATGACAGACACTTTTTCATTACTTTCACTTATTTTTAACCGTCATATCAGTGAACCTCAGTCTTAAGGTTGTAAGCTGCCAACTGCTCTCCCCACGGTGCAATTTCCGTCTCAGCAAATCCGACCTTCTTGTATGTAGCTCTTGCCCCGTCATTCTCTTGATTATATCCAATCATGATCGTTGGGATTCCATTCGTGTTCATTCTTTTAATCTCTTCAACTACTAATTTTACCGCCGCAGTCCCAAAGCCTTTACCCTGATGCAACTCATCGATCATTAAACGATAAATCCAATAATTATTATCATCCGGGTCAATACCGTACATCGCGAAGCCCACCATCTGCTCTCCCTCAAAAATTCCGGATGTCTTGAACTGATCAAGAAACTGAACTTCAGCGATTGAATACAGATTTGAGGCCATGAAGTGTTT
>NZ_JBIQOE010000270.1:0-15170 GCF_047739415.1 Mesobacillus sp.
GACTAACGGATGGGCTCTAACGCACCATAGTTCAGCGACCTTCCTCTTCCAGCCGTAGAATCAGTATTGACGGTTCGGAACCATTTTCATTCTCTGTGGTGAAGCGCCGATTTTCTCGCTTCATGGATGGCTAACGGGTGCGTTGATCCAGGAAGGATAATGCACCTTTTTCATTGAATTCCTAATTAAACAAACGGGGCAGGATAGTTGAACAAGAAGCTGGATTAATTTAAGCAACACTGTCTAAATAATATGGTCTGTATTTATTGGGGGTACTTTAATGGGGATGTCGTTAAATAGAAAAGTAGTCATTAGTGTATTTATAGTGATTTTGTTAATAATTTTAACATTATTTTTCTTACAACCTAAAGAGCCTTTTCCTGTAAGAAGTATCAGCCCAATAGAAGCCATCAATAAATTTAAGAAGTCAGAGAAGGATATAGTTCTCATTACAACCCAAAACCATATTTCATGGTATTTAACATTAAAGGATAGAGGAAAAGGCAAGGAAGATTTTATTAAGATAATGGAAAGTGACGGATGGAATCTTGATTATCAGGAAGGGTCTGGATTGTTTTTTTCTAAGGAAAACGGAAAACGAATAGGTGGCTGTAAAATTTGGAATAGAAAGTACTTAGTTTGTCATGATTGATTAAAATTGTCCCCTGGTCCAGGAGGATAATTGCACTTTTTTCAACACCTTAGTGTGCTTTAGTGTAAGAATTTCTTATTCGCTTAACAGGGCAGCTTTCCTGTAATAAAGAAACGATTGTGAACAAATGTACTTAAACAAACGGGTGCTTATGTTTAAGAAGAAAGCCTACCTTTATACAATTGTGTGGATTATATATTGTAATGAAAAATGTAGACCAGCATGTATGGTCTACATTTATTTAACTCAAAATTAATTTTTAAAGCATATTATTGTTAAGAGAAATTTTAAGCATAAGAATGTAATTTTGACATTTTTATGCTTGAAGTCACAATCCACTCCAAATACGAAACATCGTGGCTGTACTCACTGGCTTAAGATCGCACCCTCCCAAGATTTCATAAGGAAACTGATTTCTAAGTCTCCAGTTGAATTAGGAGGCGAGAAGACAGCTCTAACCATGTGGCTGGGGGTCCGGGTAGAAGAGAGTGCAAGAAGGGCAAACAGTATAGCTAACTGGCAATTGTCCGAGGAATCTCTTTGGGCTAGGCACACAGACTTTGAGGAAGTAATGTGCTTCCATCCGCTAAAGTTTGTGACCTCAGATGAGTTATGGTATTCACTTCTCAATCGCGGCACGCTGCCCTATGGTGTAACAACCGACGAATTAGCAGTGCAGTATGGTGAAGGCATAATGGAGTGTGGAATGAAAACAAGTTCTGACCAGGGCAACTCCTGCGGAGGAAGTGGAGGAAGGTTAGGCTGTTGGACTTGCGGAATGGTCAGTGGCAATGATCCTATGCTCTTGCGTTTCATTGAAGAAGGACATAATTACAAAGGTTTATTGGAATGGAAGAATATCATGCTGGCCATGAGGAATGACATTCGTTATCGAGAGGTATTCCCTCGGCAGCAATATAACCGCTTCTTCAAGACAAACGATAAGCCGGAGCAATTCGATCTATTTAACTCCAGTGATGAAACCAAAAATAACAACAACTTTGAAACATACAGGCGGAATAAATATGATACTTATTCCCCAGGTGGAATGACATTTGAAGGACGCAGATTGCTTCTTGAGCACCTATTGTATATTGAAGAGAGAGATGGTCTTTCGCTTATATCTGAGGATGAAATACAAGCTGTTCTGGACGCGTGGGAGGATACTGAAGGTATTTGTATTCAGCCGTCTGAAATCGCCCCAAAACGCTTTGAATATGACGGACAGTTGATCTTCCTACCTGATAAGACTATCAACAAGAAAGCGACCAAAAATAAAAATAAAGTTTTTTATATCACTGTCGAACTTAATAAGGAAGATTCAGAGTTTTATTCCTTTATGAAAGAGAGACAGAGGATTAACCAATCGAGCATATTTTTCTTTCCAAGCTCCCAGGAGTTTAAAGATAAAAAGCTGGTTTGGAATAAGGCAACTTTTGTGGTGTGCAAAGAGGGAATCAAATCTCAAACTGAAGCGGCGGAGCATCTATATAAGTGGTTAGGCTGGCATTATGGTTCTTTTACGAAGGATACCTTTAATGCAGCGATCAATCATTTAATTTTATCTGCTTTGTCAGAAGGATTTATGGATAATACAACAAAACTATCTAAAGCAAACATTCAGCTAGAACCTCTTCCAGTGACTAACGGGAATGATGGCCAGCTGGCATTTGCAATATAAGGAGGAATAGGAATGAAAGAAAATTCTATAAGCACTAAATTTGTATATGGTTCGTTGATTTTCTTGTTCATAATGCTTTCATTTATCATCTCAACTTCAATTTTAATTGAGATTTCTAAGATTATTGAACTACCAAAAGGCGTTTATCTTTTTGGAACCTTAGCCCTGGTAATTACTTTAACCATTTTTGAATTCAAACTCTATAAATGGTTGGAGGATATCCTGCTAGGAAAGCAAGTAGTTCCAGAAAGAATAAAGAAATTAGTCGATTTGGACGACTTTAGGCCAACTCAATTATATGAGCCAGTTCAAAGAGTCACTATGATGTTTAGTGTACTCATCATGATTACTGGTGTTTATTTGATGTGGTATTCAAGACAATATTATGGCCAGGATGTGAATTTCATCAGCATTTTGTCAGCAGGTTTCACCGTATTTTCTGTTGGAATGGCTTTAGCCTTGATGGCTGAATCTAATGGTAAAGAGATTGTACGTGAACTTAGAGCAAAGATTGAGAAACAACCTGAAGATAAAAAGGAAGCAGTCGTAGTTGAGTCTGTTGCTGATATTTGCAAAGATGAGATAATTATTAAACTCTTAGAATCACTGGATAAAAGTAATGAAATTATTATGGAACTGGTTGATAAGTTGAATTATCCAGAACAAACAAGAGATTCCGACAAAAGTATATCAATCAATGTAGTTAATAAGGTCAGTAGGCAACACAATAAAAACAAGATAAGAAATTATCGAAAATAATTTCCGAAGAAGGAGCCGTTGAGGTTCCTTCTTTTTTTTCCTTAATTGTCAATATGTTCATATTATAACTGCTGTTGTAATGGTTACGTGATAAAATTAACAGAAAAGGGGGGAAAGAAGTGGAACTTACAAAAGAGCAAAAATATAAAATTTACCTAGAGGAAAAGGAAAGATTAAAAGAAGAACAGGAAAGAGACCTAATAAATTCCCTGACAGAGGAAGAGAAGCAAAAAATCATAAAAGAAATTGAAGCAAATGATACGGTTTTTGTAACTGAAAAAGATATACTGTATCCAAATGAGAAACAGACAAAAAAATACACTATCTTCTTTGCCCTTGCTGTTATGTCCATGTTTATAAATATATTCTTTGGAGCTGCATTGCTAACTGCTATATTTATTTATTCTGTATATCTAGGTGTTACCAACAGAATGATCATGGAACCTAACATTAAATATCATTGTCCCAAATGTGACCAAAAACATATAAACATAATTAGAAAAGAGGAGGAACACCAACAACAAAAGACAGGTTCAATAAGGGCAAAATGTTTAGTTTGTGAGTATCAGTTCAGATTAGTAGTTGGGGATACTGCCATTCAAAAGTTGAAGATTAATTAAAGAAAAGTAGAAAAAGCGTAATATATAAGAAACTATCTAATAAATAAATATTGCCTACGCAACCAAATAATAGTAAAATTGCATTATAAGTATTTTTTGATTTTTGTTTTTTATGCAGCCATTTGGTTAGCGGGTTATGTTATTAAACGCATGCGTTCTTTGGAACGAGACTAGTAAACACATTCTATGTGTCTATTAAAGTCCGTTCTGGAGGGCGCTTTTTTGCGTTCTAATAAATATTATTTATTTATTTCAGAAAGGGAGGATGTAAGTAATGAGAGCATTAACAATGTCAGAGGTTTTTGGTAACAAAGAGGATGTATTTGAGGATTGTAAAAAGCAGGTTCAAGTATTGAGCAGCAATGAGAAGTATCGTTTAACAGCTGAGATCGTTTTGAAGAATGGAGACCGCCGATATTATCGTGCCAAAACCGTTGACAAAAATTCAGCTGTTCGAGAAATTCTTACATTTGTTGCTGCGCTTGAAGAAGGGATTGGAGAAAACGTGATGTGGAGATTTAAAGGAGAAGACAAGTACCATTTTAGCACAAATTTTGAAGCTAAACCTTCTCTTATCCAACAAGCCAAATCGGCTTTTTTACGTTATTTCTTCGATTTAGAAGCTTAAATTAAATTTAGGAGGGACCACTCATGAATCGAGTTGTAAACATTTTCACTTATGATGGCGTTGAAATGGTTAAGTACAGCGATGGAACCGTAGAAGCTCTATGGGTTGCTGAATACTATGGTCGCGTTATCTAATCACCAGATTTAAAGGGGCTATTAAAAACTAAATTAAGAGACTTTAAGAAAGGTTGTTGAATCAATCATGAACAAACACTTTGCAATAGCAAAAGAGGAACTAGTATTCTATGGGACTGAAAACACTTCACTGCAAAATCTTCTTGCGGTAATGATCGGTCCAAAAGCAAATCCGTCTATCACTGGTCAATTGGCTTCACTGGGAGTAAAAGGGCTATCTTCTTTATCTAAAGAAGAATTACTCTCCTATGAAGGCATTGGCGAAACGATTGCAGATCGCATTCAAGCATGTTTAGGCCTTGCTGGACTAATGAACAAGTTCAAAATTGAAAACAAGTACGTTGTTCGTTCTCCAGAAGATGCTGCTAAGTATCTTGCTGATTTGTCTATGTCGGACCAGGAACAATTCGAGGCTGTTTTCTTAAACACTAAGAATGTTGTCATCGGCCGAAAAACAATCTTCAAAGGTTCACTGAATGCGAGCATAGTTCATCCGAGAGAGTTGTTCCGTGAAGCGTTAAAACTAAGCGCTGCATCGATCATCGTTGGGCATCAACATCCATCAGGCGACCCTACTCCTTCTAGAGAGGACATCGAGGTTACCAAACGCTTGCATAAAGTTGGTGAAACGGTAGGGATTGAGCTTCTAGATCATGTAATCATCGGTGAAAGTGGAAAATTCACATCATTAAAAGAAAAGGGGTGTGCGACTAGTTCCGTTATAACCATGTAAAAGTGGGAAATACGGGGGTTAAGAAATTTAACCTAACTTTTTATCCAATGGTTGGAATGAAGAATCCATGTTTTCTGAAACAACCACACTGATACTCCTACATGCATAAGTTCATAACAGTGAATAAATGTGTGAAGCTAGGTGAAGTCGATCGAATGTTAGCTAAGTCTCAACAAAGAGATATGCAAGCAGATAGATCGGGTGGCTACAAAATATCTATGGTAAGAATGACTGATTACAGTCTGACGAAGTTCCGAATGTACGGGTCTAGATTTCTAAGGAATCGAAAGGTTTCGCTAATCTTACGATTAGGTAAGTTGACGATGAGTAAAAGTACCCCTTATGAAAATCGTCCTGCAAACTATGGTGCAGCTAAAACTTACAGGCTCATAGGAACTACCTAAGGATATATGTATAGCTAGGATAAAAGGAACTAGGAAAGCAAGGGACGTCGTTTAGGTCTGTTTAACCTGACGTTTGCTATAAGGTAGAGATACTGAAAAGCATTTATCCTTGTGAGAGTAGGGGCATGACCGTTGAAGCTTTTGTAATGAAGGTGGAGGAATAGCCCTAAGTCTTTTCACAGTAAAAATGATATTCCAAAAGGTGAAATGCGAGGGTCTGGTAGGAAAATGGGAATTCATACTCTGTAAGGAGGGTGAACCATCTCGCAAGCACAACTACGATATTGGGAGTACTATGATATGACTAGTACTTTCGAGGAATTATACGACAAGAGCAAGAATGGAGAAAATTTCAATCGGTTGTATGACATCATTACATCGAGGGAAAATATTCTTCTTGCCTATCGTACAATTAAAAGCAATAAAGGTTCTAAAACGGCGGGAGTAGATGAACGAACTATAGACCACTTCAAGTCTTTTACTGAAGAACAATTAGTTACTTTCATTCAAAAACGCCTAAGTAATTATCAACCCATGAAAGTAAGACGAGTTTTCATCCCTAAACCGAATGGAGATTTAAGACCGCTAGGCATACCAAGCATGAGTGACAGAATTATACAACAAGCTTTCAAACAGGTACTTCAACCGATTTGCGAAGCTAGATTCTACAATCACTCCTACGGGTTTAGACCTTTACGGTCTACACACCATGCACTAGCAAGAGTAAATTTCCTTATAAACAAAAGTCAGCTACATTATGTAGTAGATATCGATATCAAAGGTTTCTTTGATAACGTCAATCACACTCTTTTGTTGAAACAAATTTGGAACATAGGAATCAGAGATAGAAAAGTTATTCGTCTAATTAGCAAGATGCTAAAAGCTGAAATTGAAGGAGAAGGAATTCCGTCTAAAGGAACACCACAAGGCGGTATACTCTCACCACTACTTTCTAACATTGTCCTAAACGATTTAGACAATTGGGTAGCAAGCCAGTGGGAAAACTTCCAAATCAGAGCTACGGGCTACAATGGGGGAGACAAATTTAGACTCCTCAAGGGTAGGACAAAGCTGAAAGAAGGTTTTATCGTCCGTTATGCGGATGACTTTAAAATCCTTTGTCGTGATTGGAAAACAGCTCAAAAATGGTATCACGCAGTTAGACTCTATCTTAAAGACCGTCTGAAACTAGATATCTCCCCGGAGAAATCGAAGGTTATTAATCTAAGGAAAAATAAATCTGATTTCCTTGGTTACTCCTTATGGGCTGAAAAGAAAGGCAAAAAACGTGTAGCTTATACCCAACTTAATGTGAAAAAAAGAAAACAGTATAGTGAGGAAGGACGAAAAAGGCTAAAGGATATTCAAAAAAGTCCTACTATGCAAAATGTCCTACTTTATAATAGCTGGGTTCTTGGTATTCACAATTACAGCAAAGGTGCCACACACGTAAACAAAGATTTCCAGAGGATTGCCTTTTCCTTACTAAAGACCCTTTATAATCGTTTGAGACAATGCGGTATATATGAGCGACCTAAAAATGCACCACCAACTTATAAGAAGTTCTATAAAAATAATTATAAAACTTATAAGGTAAGCGGAATTTATCTTTACCCTCTCTCGGATATAAGTCATAAGAGCATCATGAGTTTTTCTCAATGGCTTACTCCCTTTACAAAAGAAGGTAGAGAACACATACAAAAAATGCTTACTGGTGACATTACTACAGAACTAATCAAACTCATGAAATCTAATATACCAAATAGAAGCATTGAATATTTTGATAACCGTATAAGTAGATATAGTATGAAAAATGGCAAATGTGAAATTACAGGTTGGTTTACTCCAGCTGAAAATGTACATTGCCATCACTACTTACCTCTAAGTTTAGGAGGAACAGATGAATTCAAAAATCTGAGAATCCTTAATATTACGGTGCACAAGCTTATTCATGCAACGGAAAATCAAACGATTAAAAGTTATCTTTCTATACTTAATCTAAATGATGAAGCTATAAAGAAAGTTAACAACTATCGTAGAGAATGTAACCTGGAACCTATCATATAGGAACTAAGTGAAAAGATGGAACGCCGTATGCGAGGAAACTTGCACGTACGGTGTGGAGTGGGGGAAAAAGTGGAGATAACTTCAAAACTTTACCTATCACTATATTTGAAATGAACACATTAACTGCTCAATTGGTTTTGAGAGGTTTCCAACAGGCTCTAGAAGAAAGGTTTCGTGTAGATGTATCTGTCTGCAATGACCTTTACGATTCCGAAGTAGAAGTTGCAGAAAGAATCGTTGAAGGTAAAAACGTTACTATTCTTTTGGGTGTTCACAAAACAAAAAAGGATGTTGCCTATGTAGAGCAAGATGGCAAGCATGTCATTGAGCTCCGCAGGCATACATCATTAAAGAAAAGGGGTATCTGTAATGAATAAACTCTTGCTCGTTGGCCGTTTAACAAAAAATCCTGTATCTAAGGGGACAGAGGAAAAGCCTGTTTGCTACTTCACTTTGGCTGCTAACCGTGACTTCACCAATGCAAGCGGTGAGCGTGAAGCAGACTTTATTGATCTAAAAGCTTTTAAAGGTCTTGCAAAAAATTGTAGCAAGTACCTTACCAAGGGTAGCCTTGTTTCAGTAGAAGCAGCTGTCCGTACTAGTATTCGTGAAATTGATGGTAAGAAACGAACTACAGTTGATTTTATTGCAGACAAAGTAAAGTTCTTGGATATCAAGAAGAGCAACAGCAATAATGATGAAGATAATCAGCAAATGGACCAAGATGAACCATTCCCTGGCAGTGAAGAAGTCGGGTCTGGTGATGCATGGCCATTCGGTTGATTTGAATTTACAAAAAGCGTTCATTCCTTTTGGATGAGCGCTTTTTATTTAATAAATATTTTTACTGGGGGCATTAATGTGAACAAATATAAAGTAGTTTTAGATGATAACACCGTTGTTCTCGTTGGAACAGCCGAAATCGTTCGGGAATATCTTGAATCACGCTTTGCGGAAAAATTTAATTTCCTTCCTATGTTCCAAGAGTCAGAAGATGAGGGATGTTTGGAAGTTTATCTCCATACAGACACTTACGAAGACTTAGAGGAATCGGAGATTGCCAAATTAGTTGAATTGGGTATCAAAGAATTCGATTCACTACAGGTAATTTGTTCACTTCTTAATATCCGAGTTGAGCAAACCGAAAGGATTGTTAATTGTTCGTTCTGTAATAAAGTGTTTGTGCAAACAAAGTCACACAAAAGTGTACTGAATTTTTGCGAAAAATGTTTGCTACACCCAGAAAAATTGACTTTTAAAGAGATCAATCATGATGTCGCCGTCTTTATTTTTGGGGGGATTCGAGAAGCAATCAGGGCAGAACTGAAAGAGAATCAAAAGAAACGGGATTTGGACATTCAGACTAAAAGGTTGATTGCTGTTTATTCCTTCGGAGGTATCGTTGATTCCATTGAAGAAGGAACTGACCTGCAGGAGATGGCAAAGGAAATGAGAGCTTATCTTGACGAGCAAGGCTTTGATGGCGAAAGGGATGATGCTCGAATATTCCAAGTCAATGGCGGTTTCAGTAAAGTAGTGTACTCTTTTCAAACGAGAGAAACACTATTGGAAAATGACGATATAGAAGTCTATAGTCCTCTGGATGGAACTATCAAAATTTTTGGTCGTAACACCAAGGAAGATATGATTGTTTTCTATGATCCAGAACAAAACTTTGGTCATCAATAACAAAATAGTTTATACGAGGGGGAGGTAACTATTACTTTCCCTTTTTATTATTTCTGGAGGTGAGGATATGCTGCCGCATTGTTATGAAGATAGTGATTCGGTAAAGCCATTTTTAAAAAAAGCAGAAAACAGCCTTCCTTTCCATAAATACGAACCAATATTGAGTGCGTATAAACAGAAGGACAACATGTTCAAATGTGTAGCATTAACTCACATAAAGAACCATTTTAAAAAGGCTGCTATTAGTGAGGAAGCATTTCACGAGCTTATCGATTTGCTAGATAATTTTCGTGATCCCTATCAGGATTTTCTAGAGGGAAATTCTAGTCGAACATGGGCTGAAACAAAAACTAATTTATTAGGAGGAATTATTTAATATGAGCCATGTAGGAAATAAAATACGTGCAGGATTTTTTAAAACGCCGGAGTTGCAAGGGGAATATTTAAGCAAATTGTTGAAAGTAGAAGGCAGCGGTGTATGGTTAGACCCTACTTGTGGTGAAGGAGAAATACTTCATCAATTGTCTTCTGGGCATCAAAGCGAAGATTGTACCATCTCCACCTATGGAGTCGAGTTGGATAAGACCAGGGCAGAAAAAGCCAAGGCATTGCTGAACCATTGTATCAACGCACCAATCGAGTCAATGGTTATTCAGAATGATGCGGTCTCCATGCTCTATCTCAATCCTCCATATGACTTCACGATGAAGGGGATGGATGATGAATCTGCAGAACGGAAAGAGTGGACTGAGCTATTCCGCAACACCAAATATCTTATGGAAAAAGGGTTAATGATTTACGTCATTCCATCCTATAGATTCGCTGATAAAAAAATTGCGCGGTTTTTAGCTACTCATTTTGAAAATATTGCTATGATGCGTTTTTCCGATGAGGACTATGATGATTTCCGCCAGTGCATTTTTATCGGTAATAAAAAGTCAGGAAAACATAAAGAGTTCAATCAAAAACTATTTGATTTCCTAACTAATTTAGAGTCAGATGAATTCGTTATGGAAAAGGTGACTCCAATCGATAAGTTCGTGGGTGCAAACATGACATGGACCGTTCCCGCTGGTGTAGAAGAATTAAAAACCTTCTATACAAAATTGGCCAATAAAACGGACTATGTATCTGGAATCAGAAACAGCAAAGGATTCCAGGCTTTCATGAATCGTTCAAAGCCTAGGCAGCTGGAAATAGGGGGTAATCCAATTCTTCCATTGAATGTCGGTCAACTTGCTCTACTTCTTGCTTCGGGGGCAGTTAATGGTGAAATTGGTGAAGGTGACAATTATCATCTAGTCCAAGGTCTGGAAATCGTAAAGAAAATCCCAAACGAGGAAAAGAAAGTACATGATAATGGCAGCACTACCACCATAACCAAGATCAAAACCAAAAGGGAGGTTTCCGTTAAGGTCATTTGTCAATCGGGCGTTATTCGGAAACTTGTCTAAGGAGGGGTAATATGTACGGCGAGTACAATTTTATTTGTTCATTCGGCTCAGTTGAATTTGGTTATTATGAATATCCAGATGGTGGCTGTGTCGATGAATATAAGGTGGTCGCACGATATTGGGAAAAGGATTCATGCTATTTGGATGAAAAAGTTCTCTCTTATGAAGACAGTCCAGGAGAAGCAGTTGAATCAATTTCTCATTATGTAGAAAACGGAATGAAGTTTAATGGCATTAAAAAGTCATATGCTTTTCCGGGCGGTTATACATTGCAATATCAAGAAGGCGGTAAATATATAGCCGTTCCAATTGATTATGCGATGAAATAACAAAATCGAGAGGTCTAGGAGTCAATCTTCTAGCCTCTTTTTTATTTACTAAAACCCAATGGGGAGGACTTAGATAATGGAAAATCAACTATCTTTATTTCAAGCAGCTACAGAAGGTCCTGTTTTGTTTGATATTCGAACAGAACAGCAAACTAACAAAAAGGTTGCTTATGATGTAGGCGAAAAAATGGGCGGTGCGAGAAAGGACTTAGCTGCTTTACGAAAAGCATTTGAAGACCATCAATCTTCAACCATTTTGGATGAGATCGAGGGAGTCAGCTCGATATTGGCAGCTGAAATCATCACTAAATCAGAACTTTTCAAACGCTTCAATTTAGCGGATGAAAAGGAAAAGGGAACTGAACCATCTGCAGCAAGGGCAAAACAACTTTTGATCCAGAGAGTGAATTCCGCTCCTGTCGAAGATTCAAAAGAAGTGCGCCTTAAGTTTATGAAGGCTGCTCAGCACTTGCTGTCAGTATTGGAGCCAGTAAAGACCATAGATGATTTATATCCTGTTCTACATGAACTTTCTGGCCATATCAGATGTGAGACATATGATATTGGTTTTTTAGAGAGGAAAGTAAACAGCATCAAAGAAGAGCTGAATACGCTCGAAAAAGGCTCTGATGATTGGAAAAGTCTATATAGTCAAGGAATGTCTTATAAGCGGACTTTAAAGAAAGCAAAAGAATCCCAAGATCTCATTTTGAGTGTTTTAGGCGAAAAGTTTTGCAACTTCTTCAAAAGTAAGGCAAGTTACATGTCTACTTTGAAAAACGCTATTAAGATTCAATCCTGGGACGAGCTTTTAGAAAAGAAAGAGGGCAAGAAAGGTGTTTCTCGAAGACCGGTATGGGAAAGAACTCTTCCTGAGCGCCCAGACCGCATAGGAGGCCCACAGAGCCCAATTGAGAAACCAGAAGACCTTCTAGAGTTCTTCGGCTATAGAGGCGTGCAATTCGGCCACTACGTTGAGGATCAGAAAGGTATAGAACATCTGTTACGTTCTTCTGAAGCCATGATGGACCTTGCCGGTATTTTGGACATTGACTATACTTCCTTATCATTAGGAGGAGCGTTAGGCATGGCATATGGAGCTAGAGGCCGCGGGGGTAATGCACTGGCTCATTTCGAACCGATGTCTAATGTTATCAATATGACAAAGGAGCGCGGCTGCTTAGGGGTGTTTGGTCATGAATGGTGGCACGCATTGGATTGTTATATCCATTTATTAAGCCACAAATCAAAGAACGGAAGAATTGGGTTTGCTTCCAATCCAGAATCATTGGGAACTGGGATTGAACCTCTAATTGAGATTTTATTCAGGGAACTAATCGATGCCATTATGGTTGGAGATAGCATAGCCCATTATGAAAACACTAATAAACCAGAAATTAGATGGAGAGGAACATACTTCAAGCAAGTTTATAACCGGCACAATGGGAACCTGTTTGAAGCAATGAAGGAGAAAATTGAGGAATCGGAAAAGACCCTTCAATCGGATATGGCTTTCTATTCACGTTTCTCACAGCAAAGTGACAAAAAGATTGAAAAGATGAAGAAAAAGATTGAGAGGGATAATAAATCTTTCGCCCAGGCATTAGCATGGTATCACGAGCAGCAAACTGGAGAGCGTGTTGACCGTATCCCATATCCTTCTGACAAGTCCAATTACTTTCAGCAGTCTTTGGTCCTTGACCGTCAGAAAGAGGGAAAATATTGGTCATCTTCGGTTGAACTGACTGCAAGAGCCTTTGAATCCTATATCCAGGATAAACTCAAAGCTTCAGGCAGAAAAAGTGATTACCTTGTCGCCGGAACTCGTGACGGAATAGCATTTCCTATGGGTGAGGAAAGAGAACGGATTAATCAGAAGTTTGATTTAATTATCAAGCTATTGAAAGAAAACAAAATCATTTAATTGGGGGTTAACAATATGGAACAAAATGTTCTGTTTAATGAGTCAAACATCATACTGCTTAACAGCAGGGTGGTAAATCACATAAAAGATTGTCTTGGAGCCAATAAAGAAAGTGAATTTAGCATGACAAAAATGTGCATTGTGGGAAGCCGCGTAGTTGGTAATCAACATCCTGATAGCGACCTAGATATTGCATTAGCTTTTACAGGAACGTTGAAGGAAGATGATTGCTTCAATATTCTAATGGCCGAACCGCTCAGATTTAAGGGAATAAAAGTTGATTTTATCCCATATAGCGAAAACAAGGGCAATCACATTGATTTAGAAAAGCCTCATTTCTTCCTGTTCGATATCGAATCTGCTGAAGAAGCTATTGAACTAGAATTCGACGCTGATAAAATGATGCGATTGGTAGCAATGGATGCTTTACTAAAATTCACTTTTAAGAACCTTAATAAAAAAATGCCAAAAGAAGATGTTCTTCAGATCCTGTTTAATTCTTATGTGCTTGATGACTCTGCAATGGAACTGGAGTATATGAAGTTATAAAAGGCACAGGCTTTCTTTCTTTTGAAAGCCTGACACATCTTCAAATGGAGGGATAATTTATGAATAATGAACAAATGGGTAAGTCTCTGGTTCATAGCTTAATTGATATTCTATGGTCTGAACAAAATAAAGATAATGAACAAGTAATTCATCAGTCCTTCAATTTTATGAAAAAAGCGGATGAACTACCCGAAGGCTTGAAGCGGATATATGAAGATATGAAAGTATACCTGAAAACGGAACATTCCTTTTATCATCCATTTAAGATTCTGCATCCATATGAATGGGCTTTGGAACGATTAGAACCTGAATACTTCAGGAAAATGAGAAGTCAGTTTTACAAAGAAGATTTTGGAGAAGACAGGTGGCTTCCGTTCTGAGAAGTAGTGGTACACCTGCAGAAAACAAGGTTTCCATATAGGAGACCTTGTTTTTTATTAAATTTAAGAATAGGGGAGACTGAAATGAACTTAAAACTAAAGAAAGTGTATTCTGTATCTAAAAAAGGAAAGCCTGAAAAGCCAAGACTTTTCCTTCAACACTTGGTTTGTGAAGCGGCTGGATTTACTCCAAAAGGAGAGCTCTTCATTAGTATTAATGAAAGTAAGGAAGAGATCGTGCTCCAAAACTTTCCGTTCAATGACAGCAATGAAGTATTTTCTGTTCATGTAGCTTCAAGAAAAAGCAGACTTAGTGGAAAAGAAAGGCCATTGGTTGACACAGCAGGTGATAAATATGCCTTTTTAGATATTAATCAAAAAATTGAGGTCAATGTATATAGGAACGGAAATAAAGGACAGATTGTGATTCGTCCTCTGGAATACCAGATGCTTGAAAACAATACTATCCCAACTCCAAAAGATTCTAGGATCCGTGTACTTAGTGTTTGCGCGGGTAGTGGAATAGGGACTGCAGCATTGGTGGATACAAATTATTTTTCGGCCGTACAGGAGATTGAGTTAGAGGAAGATTCAGCTGAGGTATTGCTACACAACTTTCCAAACTCCACCATATTCAATGGGGACTTGCGTGATTGTAATGACATAGCTGAAGCAGACATGGCTTTTGTAACGCTGTAATTTTTCATTAACTTCCGGAATGTGTTCGAAAATTACCGGAATATTTTTCAAATTCAACTGGAATCATTCCGTAATTATTAGGAATGTAATTCAGTATTAAACGGAATGCAAATAGCCCAACGTATTGTGGGCTATTTGCTTATTTTCTGAAAAATAGAGGAACGGTGATAAATTATGGGGAGATTATTACTAGTACCACAACCTCAAAATGGAGAAAGTTTAAAAAGCTTTTTGTTACGCCTATCAATGGAAAACCATTATGATTATATTTCATGGATTTACGAGTTAAGCAATTTAAAAAGAAATAGTACATACCTTTTATCTCCCCATAAAAGTGACTTAATTCACCTATCAGATTTAGTGGGAATCCCATGTAATGAATTATGGAAATTGACTTTTGTAAATGAGTTTAATGATTATTTATCTAAAGATTACTATACTCAAGTGATTTATAGGAACGGAATAATT
>NZ_JBIQOE010000271.1:0-62392 GCF_047739415.1 Mesobacillus sp.
GCCAACGGCGGCGAGGAGGCTCAGCGCCGGCCCCGCGGAAAGCGAAGCGCCTGGAACGGAAATCAACAGCCCCAATTTCACCACCAATCAAAAAAAGACTGTAAACAAACACGATTTTCATCGAGTTTGTCTACAGTCTGAGCAAAGAGGTCAAATCCTCTTTGCTTTTTTTGTTTATTTACCTTTGAACTGTGGCTTCCTCTTTTCCAGGAAAGCATTAATGCCCTCCTGATGGTCCTCTGTCTGGCGCATTTTAAATTGGCCGTATTTTTCCAATTCAAGAATTTTCAATAAAGAAGGCCTGTTTTTCTCGGCTAGGATTTTCTTTGTTTTTATCATTGCTTGAACCGGTTTGTTCAGCCATTCTTGTAGTTTTCCTTCAATTGCTTCTGCAAAATCTCCCGTTGGCACCTCGTCAATAAGTCCCAGTGTCAGCGCTTCATTGGCAGTAAGCGTCTTTCCTTGCCAGATCAGTTGCTTCGCCTTCGTTTCTCCAAGGCGCTCCTCCATGAAAAAGTGGCCTCCGCCATCCGGGATCAAGCCAATGCCAATGAAGTTCATCGCAATCTTGCTTGAAGGCTCAGCGATTATGTAATCTGTCGCAAGCGCAAGGCTGAATCCCAGGCCTGCCGACGCACCTGTAACCGCGCTGATTGTTACCTTTGGCATGCTGTACAAAGTCACGATCATATCGTGAATATCATCCATCACATGGTAGAAATCGCTTTCATTTGTATTGGAAAGCATCGTTTTGATATCACCGCCGGCAGAGAAGGCCCGCCCAGCTCCTTTAATTACAACGATATCAACCTCATCAGACTTGCAGATTTCCTTCAGATTCATCGTGATTCCCTTAATCATTTCCACATCAAGGGCATTCAGTGATTCAGGCCTGTTCAACTCGAGAATTGCAACACGTCCATTAATGTTTAATTTTACAGTGTCAGTTGAAAACTCAATCGCCACCATTCATCCCCTCCATTTATCCTTATATTTTTATTATATAGGGAGAAGTTATATTTAAAAACCTTTTTTCTTACTATTTAGATTTTTTAAAGAATAAACGATTTTCGAGTTGGATTAAGGTATTTTTTTACTTCGCGGAATTACTGGTTTGTTTCGCAGAATCACTTTTCTTTTTCGCGGAAAAAAAAAGCTGTTTTCGCGGAAATGCTCATAAGCATTGCGTAATCAGAAGGTTATAGCGGGAAGTTGCTAGCTTTTATTGTGAAAAAAACTTATTTAAAGGCGAAAAGCTCCGAGATTTATCTTCAGGAGCTTTTCATCATTAGATTGTGGCTTTATTAAACAAAGAATCGAGGATTTCGATCTTTTTATTAGCGTATTCTTCAAAACTGTCGTTATATGACTTTGGGTCCTTTGGATTCGAGAATTGCGTAATGACACCTGTTTCGGGATCAATGAACTTGCTCGATGCGCCGCATCCAAGGCCAATGATGGTTTGCTGTTCTTCCATGATGATAATATTGTACAAGCTTTCCTGTTGTCGGAAAGCATAGCCTACATTCTCCAGGTTTCCAAGAATGTTCTTCTGCCTGTACAGATAGTATGGCACGTAGTCATGTTCCTTCGTCCATGATTCAGCCATATTCATCATTTTTTCTATTTCATCGCGGCCAGCGACTTTATATTTTTGTTTATTTCTTGTCATTTCTGACGCTCTTTTAAATGAAAGAGTGTGGACTGTCAAAGATTCCGGCAGTAGCTTTTTCGTTTCTGCAAGGGTATGGGCAAATTCCTTCGTCCCTTCGCCAGGAAGACCAATGATCAAATCCATATTAATGTTGTTCATGCCCATCTCGCGGGCCAAATGGAATTTCTCAACCGTCTCTTCCACTGTGTGATGGCGGCCGATTGCCTTCAAGGTTTCTTGGATGTACGACTGCGGATTGATGCTGATCCGGTCAATATTCCACTTTTTCAGCACATCTAGTTTTCCAGGCGTGATCGTGTCCGGTCGTCCGGCTTCTACGGTCACTTCCCTGATATTCTCAACATCCGGGAAGGATTGATGGACTTCTTCATACAGCATATCCATTTCTTCAGCGGTAATCGAGGTCGGAGTTCCTCCTCCATAATAAACCGTTGTAATTTTGATATCATTCTTCTTCAGCCAGTCCCCGATTTTGCGAATTTCATAGTGAAGCCCTCCAAGGAAAGAATCCACTGACCCCTGTCGGCCGTTGATGGCATAAGCCGGGAAGGTACAGTACGCACACTTCGTCGGGCAAAATGGAATGCCAATATAAATGCTGACGCCATTTTTCAGATCATACAAGTCAGGCAGGACAGCAAGCTGGCGGTCAACGATTTGCTGCATGAGCTGTATTTTTTCATCTGATATCAAATACTGTTCCTTTAGCTCTTTGTGGGCATCATCCTGTTTCATTCCTTCACGGAGCTTTTTATGCAAAAGCTTAGTAGGACGGACTCCGGTAAGAATTCCCCACTTCTGGATAATGCCTGTCCAGTCCTGAAGAACTTTTAAATAAGCCCTTGAAATGACTGTTTTGAGCAATTTGAATTCTTCCTTTTCACTCAAGCCAGCTGGAATTTCTTTTTCGGCCTCCGCTCTAAAAACTTCCCCGTCCGCTGCGACAAGGGTTGCTTTCACAAACATCTCCCCATCGGTGACTTGAACATCGAAGTCAATGGCTGCATCGGCATTATGTTCCGTTTCGCCTAATACGACTTCTGATTCTTCAAAGAACAAATTAGCAATCAACCCTAAGGGACGCTGTAATCTTTCATCGTGTATACCGTTTATATTAATTCTCATCAAATTCACCTTTTTCAATTAAACATGCTTCAATAAGTGTAATAGAAGTATGATTCACAGGTCAAGACAGTGCAAAAGCTACCAGTTTTCTGCTATAGTCCGACTGAGTATCATAGACTTCCAATTTATCAGGCTCTGTTTAATTCGACGGTTGATTTTCGTTCCAGGCGCTTCGCTTTCCGCGGGAAGAATATGAAAATGACCACTTGCCGTCTTTTTCATAAGCAATTCTTCCTCGGGGCTGGCGCTGAGCCTCGTCGCAAGCTCCTGCGGGGTCTCAGCTGGCCAGTTGATCCCTCAGGACATTGATTAGCTTCCCGAATTAGCCCACGCACGAGGGAAATGCGTTAGCATTTTCGGAGGAGTCTTCGCGCCTTCCACTACAATCAACAGGGTGTAAAAATCACATTGGTCTTTAACAGAGCCACCTTTAAAAATCTTATATATTCCGTATTCCTGAAACGGACTGACCTACAGTCTAATTCCCTAATATATTCCCAAACACAGCAAAAGCATGCCCGAATTCATTCCAGGCATGCTTCTATTCTACATTTTTATAATATTCATCTTGCGAAGGAATTCAATTGGCTGCTGTTTGCGGAAATGTTCCTTGACCATATAGCTGACACCATGCTGGTTGTTCGATCGGGTGACCCAATCCGAAGCCTTTTTAACTTCTACCGAAGCATTCCCCATGGCAACGCCAAGTCCGCAGGCTTCGATCATTTCAATGTCATCATAGCCATCGCCAATTGCGACCATTTCTTTCAACTGTATGCCAAGGTGCTCACCTAATTGGATCAGACCATTTAGTTTTGAGACACCCTCAGGCATGATATCCAGCCTGTAATCATTCAGCTTTGACAGGGACACTTCTGAGAACATCCCATTTACCGCCTGCTGCGCATCCTTCAAATCTTCTTCATACTCGAAATAGACTTCGATTTTAGGAGGAGAGA
Organism: Mesobacillus sp.; assembly: GCF_047739415.1. GTDB lineage: Bacteria > Bacillota > Bacilli > Bacillales > Cytobacillaceae > Mesobacillus. Next base: position 3,760 of record NZ_JBIQOE010000271.1, read on the forward strand.
CTGGCTCATTGACCAGGGTTTCACTGATAGAATCCGTGAATTGCTGTGAATAAAAAATCGGATCTCCTGATGTGAACACGGTTTTCGCCAGCAGGTTATGGTTTAATTTATACTTGTTTGCCAGTGAAAACTTTTCATGTACAAGCCTGATTTGGCATGGGAAGCTTTCCAGGAACCTGACAAGCTGGAAGGTTACATCCTCTGGAATCCGTTTTTCAAAAACTGGGTCACTGCGAAGGTCATCAGAAATATAGGATCCAAGGTGAGTCACCAGCATTGAATTTATTTTCAGCGCTTTAGCCACTTTTTTGGCAGATGGAAAGCTTCTTGAAGTTACTAGAGTCACGTAAACTCCTTTTCGCTGGACGTACTCAATCGCATCCCTTGTGGATTTATGGAGCCTTCCATTTGATTGTAGAATCGTTCCATCCACGTTAAGCGCAAGAAGACGGTAAATCATAATTATGCCCCCATTTCTTCGGTGTTTTTGTCCTTATTTAACTTGTATGATAGAAACCGAGAGAATAGAACATGGGCAGGATTTTGATTTGTCCTCATCGTTGACTTGTCTTATACACAATAAAAAACGGAACAGAAGGAATATAAAAACTCCCGCACATCGGCGGGAGTTTTGTCATTCTATTATTGCTGCTGATTCGGATTTCCGTAAAGCTCTTCAAGAGGCTTCATGATGACCTGATTAAGTTCGCCAATAACCATGCTCATTCTTTGCTCTGCTTCCATCAGCTTTGAGATTAACTCATGCTGCTGGACAAGTGCGACTGTCTTTTGCGCCTGCTCTACTTCTTCCTGGGTAATTTCCTGCCCAGTCATTTGTTTTTCCTGAAGCTGCAGCTGGATATTGCGGAAGCTTTCAAACATTCTTTTCGCTGATTCATCGCTGTTTACAGCATCATAAAGTTTTTTTAATTCTGTGTATTCCGAACTGTTCCTGATTGCTTTTTCCAATTCGTAGGCTGAATCGTAAAGATTTACTGCCATTCAAATCACTCCTTCTACGTTAAACGCTCCACTCCACTATAACAAACTATGTTGCTGAATGCCAAAAGTTCGGGTTAGGCGCAATCCAGCTCCTATGATGAAAAATCACCAATAACAACTACTATTCATAGGATGCAATATGTGTGTTTGCCTATTTTACAGTAGCGAGTTTTCTTATTCACCCTAAAAGAAAATGAGGAGAAGCTATGACGCCAGCAAAATCGAAAAGCTTACCCAGCAATCCCGTCATCGCTTTGCTGACTGAAATAAAGGAAGATAACGGACCTGACTTTGGCAAAGTCCACTCCTTCTGCGAAGAGCTTCACCAGGGAGTTTCTGAACTAGGCGGAAGTTTTTACGTATTTTCACTGAAAGGCTTTTCTGATGAAGGAGTCGAAGGCTATTCATACGATGACAAGGAAGACAACTGGAAACTGGGGTTCTTTCCCTTTCCCGCTGTCATCTACAACCGGGTGTCATCCCGAAGGACCGAAATCAGCAAAGGATTTAAGGGATTTTTAAATAAATTGGATGCTCTGGGAATAAAGATATTTAATCACCGATTTCTTTCAAAGTGGGAAATCCATGAATCTTTATTGAAAGAAGAACATTTGCATTCGTTCATACCTGAAACACACCTATATTCCGAGAGTCAGCTCGAAACCATGCTCGAAAAGCATGATGAGCTATACATCAAACCTGTTCATGGCAGCCAGGGACGCAATATTATTCAGGTCGCCAAAGATGACGGGATAATCAACGCATCGTTATCCTCTATGCCGGCCAAGGATCTTACGGGCTTCAAACATGTATCAGAACTGGCCCGTGCCATCAATCCGATAGTTGGAAAACGGCTATGCATCATTCAGCAGGGTGTACAGCTATCAGAGTTAAATGGCAGAAGGATGGACTTCAGGGTCCTCTGTCATAAAAACGCCCAGCAATTCTGGAAGGTTACTTCCATTGTCGCCAGAGTTTCCGCAGAACACTTTTTCGTATCTAATATAGCCCGCGGAGGAGAGGTCATGAAACCCGGGCATACTCTTGCATTGATTTTCGGAAAGGAACAAGCGAGGCATCAGTTGGCGCTCATGAAAGAGCTTGCTTTGGAGATTGCAGAAGTCATCAGCAGAAATGCTGAAGGACTCACAGCCGAGCTAGGGATTGATATTGGGATTGATATTAAAGGTAACTTGTGGCTAATCGAAGCCAACTCCAAGCCTTCCAAGAACTTTGAAGAGCGCGGAACGAAAATCAGGCCCTCGACAAAAGCCATCATCGACCATTGCTATGGACTTTGCCAGCTATAAACCAGCTATAAATAAGAAAGGAGCTGGAGTTGCACAATTCTCTAATTGAAAATTATACTTTCTTATCCCTGCACAAAAGGAGTAATGCAAATGATTTCATTCGGAATGATGTCACTTTCCTTAAAAAGTGAACTAACATATTTTACTGAGATTGCCAGGAGAGCAAATCCAGACATGTTCACCTGCTTTCGGTTCTCACCGGTTAAAATCCATCCAGTAACACAATTGGTATCCGGAGAAAAATTCGACCACAAGAAAGGCTGCTGGGTTAAGTCCGAATTTCCTCTCCCCATGATTATTTATGATCGTTGTTTTTACACAAACGATCCTTCATCGAAGCAGGCGATGGCGATTGTGAAATGGCTCAAGAAAAAAGCCGATATTACGTTCCTTGGAAACGGCTTGCCAAATAAATGGTTCATATACGAAGTTCTGTCGAAATCTTCCCTGTCTCCATACATCCCGAAAACGATTCTTGCCGGCAGCGGAAAAGATGTTGTTGCCCAGCTGGAAGTGATGGAAAAGGCAGTCTTGAAACCGATTTTTGGTTCTGGCGGTGCAGGGATTTACAAAATTGAAAAATCAGGAGGAGAGTTTGAAATCTCCGCTGACCCTGGCGGCAGGCTATCCACAAAAACTTTCCATTCCACCACTGAGACAGAGGATTGGCTCGACAGCCTATTCAGTAAAAAGGAGTATATGATGCAGCCTTACCTGGAACTGTCCGATACGCAAAATTCCCCTTTTGACATAAGAGTGCTGCTGCAAAAGGATCATGAGAAAAAGTGGACCGTGCGCGGCAAGGGAATCCGCCGCGGCAGCAAGGATGGAATCCTTTCAAACTTACGTGCCGGCGGAGAAATCATTCCATTTGAAGAGTATACAAATTCAATGAATATCCGTTCAAGAAGATTCATTTTACATGAATTGGAGGAAATTCTCTCAAAGCTGCCCGGTATCCTAGAAGCAGCTTTTCCTCGGCTTTTCGAGTTGGGCGTAGACATTGGTGTGTCAAAGGACCATGCCCTATGGGTGCTTGATACAAATTCAAAGCCCGGCAGAAAAGTCATCGCTTCCACAAATCCGGACTTGAAAGAGGTGCTATATAATGCACCGCTTGAATATGCCAGAGCCCTTTCGGAAAATCTGCCAGAAAGAGAGGAACAGCACTTATGAGAAAAAAATATCCTATTGAAGTCATATCACACTCCAAGCAACTAGTCTTTGTACCTGCTGATCTGACACATAGCAAGGAAATCAATAAAGTTGCGTTTGGCAACAAGGTGGTTGATGTTACATGTGCTCCCCATCCAAAGGGAAGAAATGTGATAGTCCTGAGTAACGATGTGCAGAAGGAGCTCTCGATGCCTGATTTATCAACTTCATTGCATATTTTTATCGATCAGCATACATTGTTTATCGGGCCCCTGATAGGCATTCTGACGTCTGGATTCACACCTTTTCCTTTGAGACCGATTGGTGAGAGGTCCATGTTCTTTGCCAAGCTGCTTTCGGTCAATAAATCTGTCGGTGCCCTACCCTTCGTCTTTGGCGAGGAACACATTGACTGGGATCAAGGCTTGATTGAGGGTTATTTCTTTGTCGATGGAGACTGGGTGAAAATTAAGGTGCCCTTCCCCAATGTTGTATACGACCGGCTACCTAACAGGCGCACCGAAAGAAAATCTGAACTTCGCAGCCTGAAATCGAGGATGCAGACCGATTACTTGATTCCCTGGTATAATCCCGGTTTTTTCAGCAAGCTGGATGTATTTGAGCGTCTGCAGCAGGACGAACGTGCCGTAGAGTACTTGCCTGAAACACATCAATTTTCTTCTTTTTCCGTAATTGAAAGAATGCTTTCAAACTATGGCAACGTCTATGTCAAACCGGCTAATGGAAGTCTCGGCCTGGGAATCCACCAAATTTTGTATGATAAGCACAATGGCTATTATTACTGCCGTTACCGCGACAATGAGGGTATTAATAAGTTAACTAGATTTGAAAGCCTTGAAAAGTTAATGAAAAAGGTTTTTTACAAGCGAAATCTTTCCCAGATGATTGTCCAGCAGGGCATAAGCCTGCTTAGATCCGAAAAAAGACTCATTGATTTCAGGGTCCATACAAATAAAGATGAATATGGACAGTGGCAAGTAGCCGCAATCGCCGCAAAAATTGCCGGCCAGGGAAGCGTGACCACCCATGTAAACAACGGAGGGGTCGTAAAGTCCCTCGATGAATTGTTTGAAGACAGAACCGAGCGAGAGCTCTGTGAGAAGAAACTTTCTGAAGCATCCCTGCTGCTAAGTTCCATTTTGGAAAAAAACATGGAAGGTATCATAGGCGAAATTGGTTTTGACTTAGGAATCGATAAATCAGGAAAAGTTTGGCTCTTTGAAGCCAACTCAAAGCCTGGACGGTCGATCTTTAAACATCCAAAGCTAAAGAATTTCGATCTGCTCACGAGAAAGCTGTCTCTATCCTTCGGCATTTTTTTAGCAGAAAAAGCCATTACGTCACCTGAGGATATTTTCAAATGATTCTCCGCTATAATGCTGAATCGAAAGAATGGACGCATGAAGCCAAAGCTGGCGAAAAATTCAGCTTTGGCTTTAATAAAATCAGCGTCCCTGCCGCTTCATCAGGGACACTTCCGGAGAGCAGCCAACAATTTTTATTGAAAAACAAGCAGGAAAATATTGGACCCCTGGTTGGAATCATGACTTCAATGAGCAAAAATATGTCGCTGTCTGGCAATGGTTCATTGTTTCAGGCAATTCAGTCCGAGATTCTTAAGCGGAATGGATTGACTGTCGTCTTTCCTCCGGAAACGATTGTCAAAGATGCACTCTCTGGGTTCGTATTTTTGCCTGATGCCCAAAAATGGGTTCCTGTGAAAACACCTCTTCCTCATCTTGTTTTCAATCGTGTCCCCTTCCGGAAAGCAGAGCAGCAGCCAGCTTTCAAGGATGCCGTGAACTACCTGACCGCGCTCGGAATCCCATTTTTCAACCCTGCCTTTATCAATAAAAACAAGCTGTATTCACTATTTGCCAGACATCCACAATTAAGAAAGCTAATGCCTGACAGCATTGCCGTGAAATCAATGATTCAGTTAGCCTCTTTCCTAGATAAGCATGATGGAATCTATTTGAAGCCAGCTTCATCTTCTAAAGGGATTGGGATATTTCGGCTCAGGCAAAAAAGTGGGCAAATCGAATTTGATAGCCATTCACATCGCCATCTTTATCCTGGCATAAAGGAATTCTGGAAGGTCAAATCCAGACAGTTGTTAAGACACGAGTACATTGCCCAGAAAGAAGTCATGCCGTCAGCCATCGATGGCAAACGATTTGACTTCCGCGTCCATGCCCATGACGGAACGGATGGATATGAAGTGACCGGAATCGGCATCCGCCAATCCCGGAAGCAGGACCTGACCACTCACCTGCCGAACGGAGGAATCATGCTCCCCTATATTAAAGTCAAGAATGACAGACACGACCAATTCTTTGACTGGGCCGTAAAAGAAATCGGACAGCTGCTTACTGAAGAGTTAGGCTATTTCGGAGAATTCTCACTTGATGCTGGAATCACAGAACAAGGCCACTATGTCATTTATGAAGTGAATTCAAAACCAATGAGTTTCGACGAACCCCAGATAGAGGAAAAAAGGATTTCAGCTCTTGTCGATTTATTTTTCAGGAAAACAGGATTTTAATAGAGGTTTTCTGCACCGACCCTGGAACTTGTAAATTGAGAGCCGCATTTAAAGGCGGCTTTTTCACATCTGTCTCAGGCACCCTTTGTCATTTACAACCTGTTTTTCAGAAGTAATCATCTACGCATCCTCCCCTTATAATGCTTCAATACTATATAATAATGAAAAAGACATTTTTACAGGGGGAATCAGATTGATTACTCATTTCCAGTTCAAATCATTATTCGAAAATAAGGATATGCCTGGCTGGCATTTTTCATTCTATTTTAAAAAGCAGAAGTTTACGGGAATCTATCATCAAAACGGGGGTATTGAGTGGACCTCTGAAGAGCCATCTGATGAGCATATCCAGCAGTTAAAAGAACAAATTCACGAGCTGATGCTGTTCCATGTTTATGACAAATAAGATGTATGTTTCTTCTCCTTTTCCGGAATTCTAAGCTTAAAAACGTTGAAGGAGAATTTCATGAAACAAAAACGGAGCAAGAAGTTCGCTGAGGACCTGCAATATGAGGGACGGGACGAAGTTTACGTCGATGTTGACCGGATGATCAATGAAGGCATGGCCGGCGGTACTGTACATAGATTGGACAGTACACCCAATATCGATGAAAGCCATGACTTTTACCCAGAAGATCCACCTAATGAGTGAAGTAATAAAAAAAGACACCACATCCTAAAAGGATGCTGGTGTCTTATCTGCTTTTTACAATCATATTCACTGCTTCTTTGATCGCTTCGTCGGCATCTTTGCCTTCCTGTGCTGCTTCAGTAATGCAAGATTCAAGGTTCTTAGCAACGATGAAACCAATCGCGCGGTCTACTGCGGAACGGACAGCTGATAATTGGGTAACAACATCCTTGCAGTGATTTTCTTCTTCCATCATGCGAATGACTCCACGTACCTGGCCTTCTAATCGCTTCAAACGATTTTTCATTTCTGTTGTGTATTCCATTTCCTACACCTCTCTCTTACGGTACCCCGTATTGTATCTATTATACCAACATTTTTTCCTTTTTTCTACCAGTTATAACTCTTTGCGTGAATTAACATTTAAAAACTACACCTGTTATAATAAAAGATATGTCAGCTTTTATCAAATTAAATCTGAGGATACTTATATGATTAATAAAATATTATCTTATTTCCCTGATTCTGTCACGCATGAATATGTCCCATCCTCCCTATCACCTGATTACTATTGGTTTAAAGAGGAAGATGGAAGGCCTTTGTGGATTGGTATTCCTAAAAATAAAATTTCTGAAAGCCAGCTTGAACTAATGAAAAACTTGTTGGAATTTGTCGAGCCGGAAAATAATACACATCTAACAGGGGCAGCGCATTCCTGGAATCAATTTCTTTTCCATGATGGTGCACTGCCAGCCACAGCGACCGATGAATTCCGTTTCATCCAATTCAAGTTGCAATCAAACAATATCGAATCAGAGGAAATCCAGGAAGCTTTAAAAGGGTTCTTCCCTGACCATACCACCCTCTGGGTAAAGGATTCGTACGGAATCATTATTGAAGAAAAAAAGGAAGTGCCTGAAAACGCTGAGGATCTTTTTTCCATTGCCTCAACACTCGAGAGTGACTTCTATGTAAGGACCTCCTTTTATATCGGCAAATTCAAGAAGGTTTCTATGCAGCTCCCTGACTTTTTCAAAAGAGAAAAGCAGGTATTCGAGGAATTGACCACACATACCACCCGTGATGCTGTATACACCTTCGAAAAAGCTTTCCCAATGCTGTTAGCGACACATTTGCCAGATTACCTTAAGGAAATTCTTGAAACTACCATCCTAGAGGCATTTGGAGAGGATAAAGAGTTAATGGCGACGATAAAAGTATTTCTGGAAAGCAATTCTAACGCCTCTCTTTCGGCCAAAAAGCTTTATGTCCATCGCAATACTCTTCAATACAGATTGGACAAGTTCATGGAGAAGACCGGCGTCAGCTTAAAGGATTTTGATGCAGCCGTCGTTGTTTACCTTGCCAGTATTTATGAAGAAATGCGCTGATCCTTTACCAATAAACAAATTGCATAAAAGGGCTTACATAATTTTTGTGCACCCTGCCGATGATTAATTCAGGCCATATCCGCTAAACTGTTTTTGTAGACAAACATTCAGGGAGGCTTTAAAAAAATGGCCGAATTAAAATTAGACAATATTTATAAAATTTACGACAATAAAGTAACAGCTGTAGAAGACTTCAACCTTCATATCCAGGACAAAGAATTCATCGTATTCGTTGGCCCATCTGGCTGCGGTAAATCTACTACACTTCGTATGATTGCAGGACTTGAAGAGATTTCTAAAGGCGATTTCTATATCGATGGAAAGCGCGTTAACGATGTACCTCCAAAAGACCGCGACATCGCAATGGTTTTCCAGAACTATGCACTATATCCACATATGACTGTTTACGATAACATGGCATTCGGATTGAAACTTCGTAAATTCGCTAAGGATGAAATTGATCGTCGCGTTCAAGAAGCTGCCAAAATCCTTGGTCTTGAGCCATACTTAGACCGTAAGCCAAAGGCACTTTCTGGTGGACAGCGCCAGCGTGTTGCATTGGGCCGTGCGATTGTCCGTGACGCAAAGGTCTTCTTAATGGACGAACCATTATCAAACCTTGACGCGAAGCTTCGTGTACAGATGCGTGCAGAAATCGCAAAGCTTCACCGCCGCCTGGATACAACCACTATTTATGTAACGCATGACCAGACTGAAGCGATGACAATGGCAACTCGCCTTGTAGTCATGAAGGATGGTATCATTCAGCAGGTTGGAGCTCCTAAAGAAGTTTACGAAAATCCTGAAAACGTCTTTGTTGGCGGATTTATCGGTTCACCTTCCATGAACTTCTTTACTGGTAAGCTTGAAGAAGGTAAATTCACAGTCAATAACTCTTCAATTGCAGTTCCAGAAGGCAAAATGAAAGTTCTTCGCTCTCAAGGATATGTTGGCAAGGAAATCATCCTGGGCGTTAGACCAGAAGATCTTCATGATGAGCCTGTATTCATCGATGCTTCCCAAGGAGCAACTATCAAAGCAAATGTTGAAGTATCTGAACTAACTGGTGCTGAAACAATGATCTACTCTCAATTCGAAGGCCAGGACTTTGTAGCACGTGTTGATTCACGTACAGATGTAGCACCAGGCCAGGTAATTGAATTGGCATTCGATATGAATAAGGTTCACTTCTTTGATGCTGAAACAGAAAGTAGAATCCGTCCTTAATTTCAGACGATAAAAAAAGCAACCGCTGCCTGCGGTTGCTTTTTTCAGTTCCTCACTGGTTCAATAGCCCCTCATTCTTTAATTAAATAAACCTGGCTTGATCCGCAATTTGTACATTTAAACATATGCGGGCATTCCCCTTTTGAGAAATCAGTTGGATACCCATCTTCCAGCTTCATTTGATCGATTGGCATATAAGGACTGTAATCATCGTAAAAGTCTGCTTCTCGTCCATTGTTCTCCATGCTGCCGCTGCAGTTTGGACAGGACGGAGTGATGGTTTTGAAGCCATTGCAAAGCGGGCACATACCCATTCTCATCAATCCTTTCTGCTTTACTGCTAATGATAGTTTGCGTTGATTAGTATTGGTTATGTAGAAGTATACTTTTGGAATTAATTACCTTTATTCATTGGCGCATAAACTTTTCAAAACAAAACATACTAGTTATTAATAAAACAGCAACAGAAAACAACGCAGCAACAACAAGCGCAACAAAACATTGGGTTAAGCCTTAGAAGGCAGCTATAACGCGCGCCGGTGCAATTCCGGCTAGCCCAGCCAAAATCCCTATCGCGGGTTAAACCAGGAGGCATGGCAAAAGTCATGATTGGTTCGATTCCAATACTAACCCAAATACAACTCTGAAAAACACAAAGGAGGAAATATTAATGGCTAGTAGCAACAACTCTAATCAATTATTAGTTCCTGGTGTTCAACAAGCTCTTGATCAAATGAAGTACGAAATCGCAACAGAATTTGGCGTACAGCTTGGTGGCGAAACTACTTCTCGTGCTAACGGTTCTGTTGGTGGAGAGATCACTAAGCGCCTTGTACAAATGGCTGAGCAACAACTTGGCGGTTCTGCACGCTAATTGTAATTAACAAATAATTAAATAGAATGGCTTAGGCCCCCTTTAAAGGGGGCCTTTTAATTTTTCTTCCAGGACCTTTCAAGCAACTGCTTTACTGGACCTTAAATTTGTATGACTTCCATTCATCTATTACGGCTAAATTAAATCATCTTTTCAGGCTTAACCCACTCGTCATATTGCTCTGATATTAGATAGCCTGTTTTAATCGCCGCTTCTTTCAAGGTTGTATTTTCCTTGAAAGCGAGCTTGGCGATTTCTGCTGCTTTTTCATAACCAATGTGAGGATTCAAAGCAGTAACAAGCATTAATGATCGCTCAACATGGCCAGCAATTACATCAAGATTCGCCTCAATACCTTCTGCACAGTTATCATTGAACGATCTCATTCCGTCCGCCAACAGCCTTGCACTCTGCAAGAAGTTATAAATGATAACTGGCTTAAAAACATTCAGCTCGAAATTACCCTGGCTGGCGGCAAAACCGATGGTTGCATCATTTCCAAACACCTGTGTCGCCACCATTGTCAGTGCTTCGCTTTGGGTTGGATTAACCTTACCAGGCATGATTGAACTGCCAGGTTCATTTGCCGGTATCGAAAGTTCACCTATCCCGCTTCTTGGGCCGCTGGCAAGCCAGCGAACATCATTGGCAATTTTCATCAGGTCTGCTGCTAGCCCTTTTAATGCTCCATGAAGGAACACGATTTCATCATGTGAGGTCAGAGCATGGAATTTGTTTGGTGCGGAATGGAAGGCCTCGCCCGTTTGTTCCACAAGCTGCTTCGCAACCTGGTCACCAAAGTCCTTCGCGGCATTTATGCCTGTACCTACAGCCGTCCCGCCAATCGCTAAATCTCGGACGTATTTCAATCCATCCTTAATCATTTGTTCATTTTTTTCGAGCATGGCTCTCCAGCCGCTGATTTCCTGGCCCAATGTCAATGGAGTTGCATCCTGGAGATGGGTCCTGCCAATTTTGATGATATCATTGAATTCTTGTTCCTTTTTCTTCAATGTTTCTTTAAAGAGCTCAAGCGCAGGCAATACTTCACCTGTTACTTTTTTGACCGCAGCAATATGCATCGCTGTCGGGAATGTATCGTTCGAGCTCTGTGACATGTTCACATCATCGTTCGGGTGGACTCTTTCAACTGACCCTTGATCTGCAAGCAGTTCACTTGCCCTTCTAGCGATCACTTCATTCACGTTCATATTGGATTGAGTTCCGCTTCCCGTCTGCCATACGACTAACGGAAAATGTGTATCGAATTTCCCGGATAGGATTTCATCGCAGGCTGTCTCGATTGCCTTCGCTTTTGCTTCTGCCAGCTTTCCTGAAGCGGCATTCACACTAGCTGCAGCTTTCTTGACTTCTGCAAATGCATAAATCACGTCAATTGGCAGTCTTTCTGTACCTATCTTGAAATTCTGTTTGCTGCGCTGTGTTTGCGCACCCCAGTATTTATCTGATGGCACATTGATTTCACCTATTGTATCTCTTTCAACCCGATATTCTGACAACACGATCCCTCCTCAATCTAATTATTAACTTATCAAAAGATTTAAAACATTACCGCCTATAGGATAACTGTTTTTAAGAAGAATTTACAGAAAAGTGCATGACACTGTAGAAAAAGCGCAAGCACCTTGGTCAGCCCCGACATGCGCTGGAGGGCCGACCGGTGAAGTTGTTCTTTGACTTCATTGTGCGGACCGAAGCGACTCGAGGGGCTAGGCGCTGGAGCTGGATTATGAATACTACATGTAATTATTAACACTCTAATAACCCTATAAGTTTCTTAACAACCAAAAAAGCGGAAGCAGTCATGAATGCTGCTTCCGCTTTTCATTATGTCTATTTTCGCTCCAGGTTATGCCTTATAAATTGCATAGCCTATATAATAGCCCAGGATCATGATGCTTGCGATGCTTAAGGTTACTGTGAACTCCGCCATCTTGACAACCTCCTGAATTTTCATGTGTTTATTATTAAATTACCACAGTAAGCCTAGCGGCTACGGGAGGGTTTCGTAACATTCTGTGACAAAATCCGGATTCAAAGTGACGTTTCTCGTAGGACTCTTCTGTTCCTAGTGGTGTTTACGTTTTCAAATGTAAGGATTTTACACAGAGTCTAGTCTTTTAATAAATTCTTCGTTAAATGAAGCAAAAATCCGGAAATGCACTTGAAAAGTTGATGATTACACAAAAAAGGACAATAATTGCACCGTGAAAAATGATAATTGCACCATCATTGCCGATAATTGCGCCGTGAGAGGTGATAATTGCACCTTCATTGCTGTTAATTGCACCTTCGTCCATAAATTGGAAAATCAAACATATAAATAAATCCGCACCCATCAATTTGGGTGCGGATTCCCTTATCCTGCCTTAACTTTGTTGCCAAGCTGCAGCTGGTACATTTGAAAATATTTACCTTTAAGCTCCATCAGCTGATCATGGTTACCTTTTTCAACAATCCGACCGCGGTCAAGTACAAGGATCTGGTCAGCATTGCGAATGGTTGACAATCTGTGGGCAATGATGAAGGTCGTCCTGCCTTCCTTAAGGACATCCATAGCTTCCTGGATAATCGCTTCAGTCTCGGTATCAATACTCGATGTTGCTTCATCAAGAATCAGAATGGCCGGATCGAAGGCCAGGGCTCTGGCAAAAGAAACTAACTGTCGCTGCCCGCTTGATAGCGTGCTGCCCTTTTCAATCACCGGCTCATCGTAACCTTTTTCAAGATTTTTCAGAACGGTGTCTGCCCCAACGCTGGCCAGCGCTTTCTCAACACTATCCCGTGTGATGTCAGGATGATCAAGGCTGACGTTGGAGGCTATAGTGCCGGTAAATAGGAACGGATCCTGGAGGACGATCCCCATATGCTTACGCAACGTCTGTCTCGGCATTTCGGTGATATCCATGCCGTCAATCAGAATTTTACCTTCCTGCGGATCATAGAACCTGAACAGCAGGTTCATGATCGAACTTTTGCCTGATCCTGTATGGCCAACGAGTGCGACTGTTTCACCCTGTTTTGCTTCAAAGCAAAGATCCTTAAGCACATATTCATCTTCTTTATAACCGAAGGATACATGGTCAAAAAGTACATTTCCTTTGTAGCGTGGAATCTCCTTCTCGCTTACGTCGATTCCTTCTTCATCCATAAGATTGAACACCCGCTCTCCGGCAACAAGAGCCTGCTCAAGGTTAGCAAGCTGGTTGACGATTCCCTGGACAGGATTGAACAGACGGTTAATATAATCGACGAACGCGTAAAGCATACCGAGTGATATGGCGGAAGATGGCTGAAGTGCCTCACCGCCAAAATACCAAATGAACGCCACGAAGACGATATTTCTTAACACCCCCACAAGATTATGGGATGTTGAGGAATTCAAACTCAACAATTTATTTTGATAATTGAAATGATCCTTATTCAACGTCTCAAATTCCTGCTGTGTTTCTTTTTCCCTGCTGAATGCCTGGATGATGCTCATGCCCTGGATAGATTCATTGATCATGCCATTGATATCACTTACGCGTGAGCGGATGACATGGTTGTATTTTGATGCGTACTTCCTGTACAGCTTTGCCCAGACATAAAGGATTGGCAATAGCAGTAAACAAATTGCTGCAAGATTCGCATTCAGGATGAACAAGGCAATATAGATGCCAGTAATATAGATGAAACTTGTGAAGAACGTTGACAGGACAGTGACATATAATTCACGAATCGCCTCTGTATCATTCGTGATCCTCGCAACGACCTTCCCTGCAGGAAGATTGTCAAAATACTGGATCGGAAGCCGCTGAATCTGTCTGAAGACATCCTCCCGGAGCTTCTGGATAATCCGGTTCGCTGACTTTTGCAAATAAAATCTCTGCCCATATTGGAAGATGGACGCAATGACCAGCAAGCCGAAATAAAAGGAAAGAAGCTTAATAATATTCGGGATTTCTGGTTTATAAAAACTCATCAAATCATCGCCGGATAGAAGTTCTGCTTCATATTGCGCAGCCTTTGACCCTTTGCTGATTGTTAGAAGCCCATCCTCGTAGCTCCGGTTTCCGTCGAATTCAACCTCAGAATCCACAAATACAAAATTCCTGCCGACCTGTAAAATCCGTGCAGAATCTGTGCTGCCCGTGCCGCTTTCCTTTGAGTAAAAACTGCCATTGTATTCAACGGCACCTTCGCCGGCCTCAGTTTTGTGCCAAACCGACTCAATTCCTAAAATGTGATTATCAATCATCCGCTTGGCAATGAATGGTCCTGCCAGGTCTGCGACAACAGCGACAGTCAGCATCGCCAGGGCAATCAGGATTATTTTCTTATAATTTAACGCATATCTAAACAGTCTTTTTCCTGTACTCATACGGAGTGCACCTCCTCTTCGACTGTTGCAGCCTGCTGCTTGATATATTGCTCGTAATACCAACCTTGAGCATCTACCAATTGATCGTGCGTGCCTTCCTCAATTATTTTTCCATCCTCCAGCACGACGATATGGTCGGCATGCTCAACCGCAGACATTCTGTGAGTTGTTATGATGGTTGTTTTTGCATTCCGCTCTCTGCGGATGTTATCAATGATTTTTTTCTCTGTTTTTGCATCGACTGCTGAAAGCGAATCATCGAGAATAAGGATTTCCGGATCCTTGATCAAAGCACGTGCAATCGAAATACGCTGCTTCTGGCCGCCAGACAATGCGACCCCTTTTTCACCGACAAGTGTCTCCAGACCTTCCGGCAGCATCTCCAGGTCTTTGCGGAAAGCAGCCAAATCGATGATATCCTGAAAATCTTTTTCAGAAGCCATTGGGTTTCCAAACAGAATATTTTCCTTAACTGAACGGGAGAAAAGGATGTTTTCCTGCGGAACATACCCCATCCAGCCCCGAGTCTGCCTCAGGCTGTGCTCCTGGATCGGCACTCCTGATACAAGCAGGTTGCCTCTGCCTTCAGGATATTCCCTCAACAGCTGTTTAATCAGCGTTGTCTTGCCGCTTCCCGTCTTCCCGACAATCCCGAGTGTTTCGCCGCGATTCAGGTGCAGCTTGATATTATCAAGGTTGTTTACATTGGATGAAGGATATTTGAATGTGAATTCAGACATCTGTAAATACTCCGGATCATTGCCCTCCACTGGTTTCACTGGATCGGCAACATCCTCTTTGTATGATAATGTCTCATTCAGGCGGTCAAGAGAAGCATTGCCTCGCTGCATAACATTGATCAGTTCACCGATTGCAAACATTGGCCAGATCAGCATTCCCAGGTAAACATTAAAGCTGACAAGCTCCCCCAGCGTCAGCTTTTGCTGGAAAACAAGAAATGCTCCATATCCTAGACCGATTAAATAGCTCATACCAACAAGAATTTTAATCGTTGGTTCAAACAAAGAATCGATTTTAGCGACTTCGACATTTTTACGGTAGACATCTTCAGTCAAATCATGAAACCTGGATTCATCTGATTTCTCCTGTACATAAGCACGGATGACTCGTACTCCAGAAACAGATTCAAGCACCCTGTCATTCAGCTCGCCGAATGCATCCTGAGCGGAAGTGAATTTAGAATGAATCTTTTTGCCATATACGTTAACTAGATATGCCATGATTGGCAGCGGAATGATCGATACAAGTGTCAGCTCCCAGCTAATGAAAAATCCCATCGTGAACAAGATCGTCAGCATGAAGATGCTCGAATCGACAAGTGTCAGTACTCCGAAACCAGCCGTGATCGATATTGCTTTTAAATCATTCGTCGCCCTTGCCATTAAGTCACCTGTACGGTTCCTTTCAAAGAATGTCGGTGTCATTTTCAGCAAATGCTTCATGAAGCGGGTCCTGAGTTTCCGTTCAATCAGGAATGCCCCGCCGAATAATTGATACATCCAAATGTAAGTGATGAAATAAGAGACCACCGTAATCAGCACGAGGCCGCCAATATACTTTAGAATTAACTCCTGGTTCATGGAACCAATCTGGATTGCATCGATTGCCATTCCAACGATTTTCGGCGGCAGTACATCAAGAATGCCGACAAAAATCAGTAATGAGATCGCCACACTGTATCTCTTCCAGTTTTCTTTAAAAAACCAGCTTAACTTTGATAAAACTGATAACATGAATAATCACTCTCCTTACCCGAAAAGCCCAAGCAGCTTGGTCAGCCCCGACTAGCGCTGGAGGGCCTGACAGTGAAGTTGTTCTTTGACTTCATTGGCAGGACCGAAAACGAAATGTATAGCCGACTGTCCAGAAACGCAGAAACTGGAGACTCCGACAAAGAAGCGCTTTTTGCTTCTGCCGGCGGAGTTGAAGTTTCGGAGTTTCTACGAGGCGAAACTAGACATGCGACCCGAGGGGCTAGGCGCTGTAGCCGGACATTTCCAGGAATAAAATTCAACCTATCTTTCTAACAAATCTGACTAGCCGCTTTCTAGATATTCCTTTTTAACCAGTTTCTCCACTTTTGGTCTGACCATTTTGATTCCTCCTAGATTAATTTGGAATGGATTCTCTGAACATGAAAAAAGACATACCGCGGCATGCGATATGTCTTGAATCAATCGATAAAGACAGAAAAAGGCATACGTCACGCAGATGCGCAACCCATACCTTTTCAGTCACAGAGCAACTTGATTAAAAATCAGTTATGGTAAAAGGATGGGTTACGTGTATTTAGTTGAGCGTATCTTGCGTTTTTTACAATGTTCATATCCGTAACCCTCCTTTTAGTTATATTTTCCATTCCTTTGTAAGGTTATCACCCTAACAGTCACAATGTCAATTCTAACTTTTCGATATTTTTCATCATTTTACTTTTCAGCTGACTTGCTGCGCCATATTTTTCGTACAAACAGCAGATAAAATAGCAGCGGCATGGGTGCCTGAATCAAACCTAGGATTCCCCAAAGCCAATAATTATGGCCATGCTTCCGGGCATTTGTAAAAAGAAAAATGCTCTGCACCAATAGAATCAAAACAACCACGGCCAGCAAAACAGGTGACAGTTCTTCGTTCATCGGCTGTCCACCTGCTTTTGCACTCCTTTAAAACTATAGATTGCTGTAATCGCGAGCGTTGCAGCCTGCAGCATAAAGAAGAGCATCGGGAGCTCCAGCATAGTGAAGATCACCCCGCTTAAAATCAGCATAGCACTCAAAATGAACCACGCTAATTCGCGGCGGTATTTCTTCTTTTGAACCCGCTGCTGATGCAGAACCATTTCCTCGAACCATTTATCATCCGGGACAAAGTTGTCCATGGAATCCAGTTTGTCCAGTCCATTATTGATGGCGCTGATGGTGTCAAAAATTTCCTTATCCATTTGTTCATCGCTTGACGAGATTCCCTTTTGGTTTTTCATCTACTTTCAGCTCCCTTCTAACAGCTAAAAGTCCATGGTGGACTCTAGACTTTGCAGTTCCAGCGGCGATATTCAGTATTTCACCGATCTCATCGTAGGAATACCCATAATAGTGCTTAAGGATAAGAGGAATACGCATTTCATCTGTCAGCCTGGATAATGCGGCGAGAGCATCTGTCCATTCCTCATTCTTCGATTCCATTTGCCACTGCAGTTTGCGTGACGCTGCTTCTCCTTCGTTCCATTCCCGCTCGCGCTTTTTCTTCCGGTGCTGATCAATATACATATTTGTGGCTATGCTGATCAGCCATGATGAGAATTTTGATTTCCCATTGAATAAATGTATTTTCTCTACACATTTAGCCATCGTTGCTTGTGCTATTTCCTCTGCTATATCAGGATTCATCGTAATTTTCATCAGGTATTTTACCAGCAGGGGATAATGATTCCTAAACAGCAGAGCAAACGAACGGTGGTCGCCCTTTTTAGCGCTATTGATTAACTCTATCTCATCCATCAAAGCATGCCTCTCTTTCCCCGCCACCCCGAAAAATTATCTCTTAATTGATTATTTATTAATAAGACGCATGAAGTAAAGAATCGTTCAAAAAAATTTTTAAAAAATTTAATGTTTATGCGAGTTTGCTGAAACACAATTTTACGAAAGGCTCTGTTAAATTAGAATGTTGATATTTTAGCAAAAGCAAAGGGAAACCAGATTATTAAGGTTTCCCTTTGCTTTTATGACTAATCTATTTAATTTCTACAACAAATGTGTAGGATATTGTTCCGTTAGTCCATTCTGCTAATGCTTCATAGATATATTTACCTTTACTGGAAGGAAGGATTATTTGATTATCTTTTTGTTCTATTTCTATTTCTCTTCCTTTTTCATTCCATAAATAAACTTTGATATTTGGATTTCCTTCAATCTTAATATCAACTTTCTGATTTGGATTTGTGCTAACTGATTCTATATGCTCTGCCATTTGGTACGGAGATGCGTGGTCTGTTTGTACAACCTCAGTTCCTAAACCTTTCTTTCTTTCCCATTTATAACCGCCTCTTTCAATCTGATATTCCGTACCATTAATAATAATTAGTCCATTCAGAGATGGAGGAAACTCACTGTCTAAGTCTTCGGTTTTTTTATCTACATTATTTGAACAACCCATTATTGAAAATATTGATAACATAAATATTATTATAAAGAAATGTTTTAATCTCAAAAAATCCCCCCCTTTATTGATTTGACGATAAGTTTCTTCCAAAGGTTTCAATTATTGTGGTAATCAAACCCATTTAAAACTAAACAGTAAATTTTGAAGTACGCAAACTATCATAAGTATCGGTCATTTCAAATACAAATGATGATAAAAGAAATTCTTTTATATTGTGTTTTGTGCTTTCGTTACTACGGCTATCTACAAACAAGAACCAAGCAAGGTAATTATCAAGGTATTTCGTAGCAACACCTTTAAAACGGTCTATCCACCTTTTCATTCTTGAATGCAGACCGTTGACATTTTGAATATGGTACAAGCCTTTTATAACGTGTTTCCCATCATTTGATTTGATTCTGTAATGCTCTAATCCTTTTTCTTTTGCATACGTCATATAGGCTCTCCACGCATCTGTAACAAGTACATTATCAGATGTTAGTTTAGAACCAATCATACTATCAACTTTGGTTTTGACAACACGCCCCATACAAGCAACTTTGGAGACAGTAGCCTTTGTGCGGTCTCTGGCAACAAGAACACATACTTGTTCGTGGCTAATCCCTCTGTGTTTAGACTTACCACCACGTTTACGAGGTTTTCGCTCTGAAATACCACGCTTCCCTTTTTCAGAGTATAGGAAATAAGTCTCGTCAACTTCAACGATACCTTCAAATTGCTCAAAATCCATTTGTTTAAGTGAATTTAACAGTTTGTGTCTCCAATAAAAGAGAGTAACCCAAGTAACCCCCACGATTTCAGCAGATTTTCGTAGAGAATAGCCTTTAAACATACAATCAACAAATGTAATCCACTCGTTTCCTTTTCGAGTTCTATAAATAACTGTATTAGTGGTATCAGTGAAGGTCTTTCTGCAAGCCTTGCAACGATAGCGTTGACGACCATTGTTTTTACCGAATCGAACAATCTGTTCAGACGTACAGTGAGGGCATTCAAAACCTTCTTTGAAACGAGTTTCACGCATTTCTTCAATTAAACGACCACCAACGGAGGAGGAAGGTTCAACATAGCGTTTTACCCATTGATACACTTTTTCTTTTTCAGTATGCGATAGTTTATCAATGTCCTTTAACAATTCGCTAAACGTACTGCTCAACCTTAAAACCTCCTCCGAATGTTTGTTCTTATCTCATTATAAAAAGAATTCGAGAAAGTATCAAATATCAACATTTACCTTTAACAGAGCCTTACGAAAAAAAAAAGAAAGCCCTGTAAGGACTTTCCCCTATATCCCCTGCTCGACAGCAGGCTCTTTAACAGCGGACTCACTCTCTTCTGCGAGCTTAGGCAAAACAATCATATAAAACACCCCAACGATGGCGAGGCAGCCGCCGACAATCCAATATAGCATTTCAATTGTAAGCAGAGAAGGAAAGCTGTACGCAATGAAGGCAAGAGTCAATGA
Organism: Mesobacillus sp.; assembly: GCF_047739415.1. Lineage (GTDB taxonomy): Bacteria > Bacillota > Bacilli > Bacillales > Cytobacillaceae > Mesobacillus. The sequence goes on from NZ_JBIQOE010000271.1 coordinate 23,944, forward strand.
ATGAGACAGCATGTTAAGCGGACTGATTAGTCCCTGGACCCTGCCCATCATTTTCGGATCTATAATGCTCGGAAGCCACCCGCCAATTCCTACATTTATAAGTGGCAACGCCAGTGCAGAGATAAACAGGATTCCCAGGAAGAGATAAATGTTGTTTGGCAGTGATGCGAGAGCCGTGAAGCTGCCCGAGATAATCAAACCTACTGAAATCAGGTGGTAGAGCTTCACTTTTTGAGAAAGCAATGACGCAATAAAACTTCCAATCAAAACCCCGATTCCAAACACGAAGCCGATGACAATCGAGTATTGTTCATACGTTTCGGGAGCCAGTTTATATTTAAGAATAAAAATTGGCATGACAGAGAAGCCGCCATTTACGATTCCAAAGATGAAAAAACCGATGATCAGAGTGAACAACAATTTGCTGCTCATGACATACATAAAACCGAATTTAAAGTCCTTGAAGACCATTTTGATGTTCAAATCCTTTAGTGTATGAGAGCCATTTGGCAGTCGCGCCTCCTTCGAAACGTCAGTCTTCTGAATGAGCAATGCACTGATGATGAACGACAGAGTGTCAACTAATATAGCGCCATAAATACCAATCGACCAATAAGCGAGTACCCCTAGCCCATTGCCAAACAGCATGAACAGACTCATCACGAGCTGATTCAAACCAGCTGCAGTTGTGTAGTCCTCTTTTTTCAAGATTCCCTGTACCATCCCATGCTCAGCCGGGAAAAAGAACTTTTGAACCGCGCTTCTCAAAAACAGGACAGCAAAGACCAATGGCATCCAGCCAACGTAGATTGCAGCAATCAATGCGACAGATAACCCGGCACTAATCCAATCACAATAAATGGCGATTTTTTGCCGGTCCATCCTGTCAGCAAATACCCCGATCAGGAAAAAAACCGCAAGCATTGGCACGGAATACATCAGTTCGGTTATAGTCGCATAGGCGGGCTGGGAGGTGAAACGGTCCAGCAAGAAAAACATGAAGGCTGTCAATCCAATTGTACTGCCCATTTGGGAAGTGAAGTTTGCTAAAAATAACTTCGTGAAACTCCTGTTCCTGAAAATCTCCGCAAATTTTTTCATAATTGTCTACTCCTCGCATCTCTTTTAGTAACTTCATATTAGCTTAATTTTCAGGTAGCAATAAACTTTCTCCTGACCGTTTCTTTCTCCATCCTCAGACGGAGTGCCTCTACGCTTGAGAACTACCTTAGCTTCATATGCTTTCTAGCTGGTTAGCCTGCCAACATCGCCCAATTTAACCTTTAAAGGTTTTCGAACCAAGTTAACGGGGTAATATTCTATTAACCTAATAAAAATGATTCATTAAAGGAGTTATATATATATGAAAGAGATTATGTCATCTAATGTTATGGTTCAGAAAAGATTCACTATGAAGAAAATGCTTGAAATCTATCAGGCAGCTAAAAAGTTGGACGGTACGACTTACTTATACAGCCGCCAGAAGGCAGTTGAGGCAACTTCATTGTCTAAGCTTGTTTCTTTCCTGCTGACGGTGGAACCAAATACAACTTTAAAAATTATTATGGAAGGTACAGATGTAGAACCGAAATTAAACCAACTGACCAGGCTTCTTACAAATGAAGCTTCTGTCCTTCGCGTAAAACGCAAGCAACTGATCGAGTCTTCCGAATCATTCCAAATATAGTCCCAATAATAGATAAAATAATGACTGAGGTGAAGTTTCATGGTAAGAACAATTCTTATGATTATCGGCGCAGTAGTCGTGATCGGTTTCCTTTTAAGCTTGATATAATTTGATATTAGTAAAGAGGGTGTCCAACTTTTTGGACACCCTCTTCTTATTTTTAAGACTGCCAAAAAAAATAGCCGTTGATTTCCATTCCTGGCGCTTCACTTTCCGCGGGAAGAATATGAAAAAGACCAACTGCCGTCTTTTTCATAAGCAATTCTTCCTTGGGGCTGAAGGTGAACCTCCTCGTCGCTATTTGCTCCGGCGGGGTCTCACCTGTCCATCTGATCCAGCAGGACATTGATTGAACTTCCTCGAACCTGCCCACACACGAGGGAAATGCGTTAGCATTTTCGGAGGAGTCTTCGCGCCTTCCACTCCAATCAACTTAAGTTGGGAAGAAATAGGTATTATAAATCATTTACACCTCACATAGGACAACACATATAAAAACAGCACAGGAGTCATATCCCCCGTGCTGTTTAGCATCAGTTATTGCTACCATCTTCTTTTTCTTTATCATCAGACCCATCGTCTTCAGATTCTCCTGTGCCTCCGGTATCTCCTTCGCCACCGGTATCTCCTTCGCCTCCGGTATCTCCTTCACCACCGGTATCTCCTTCGCCTCCGGTATCTCCTTCACCACCGGTATCTCCTTCACCACCGGTATCTCCTTCACCTCCGGTATCTCCTTCGCCTCCGGTATCTCCTTCGCCTCCGGTATTTTCATCACCACCAGTATTTCCTTCGTCTCCGGTATTTTCTTCACCACCAGTATTTCCTTCATCACCAGTAGCATTGGATCCACCGGTAGCATTTTCATCACTGGTGTCATTGGTGCTGCCAGAATTCGTTGCTGCGGCCGATTCAGTATTTGTTTCCTTTTTCTCTTTCTTTTTTGCTTCTTCTTTCAGCTTCTTTTTTGCTTCTTCCCACTGCTTCTTTAGTTTTTCCGCTTCCCTCTTAACCCTTTCCTCTAGTTCTTTTACAGACTTAGCACGCTGCTTTCTCTTGTGCTCCTCTATATATTTCGATAAAGGCGGGACATTGAAGGATTGTGCTTTAGTATTTTTCAATGCTTCTGACATAAAGTCCTTAAAAATCAGGGCCGCTCCTTCGCTGCTTGTAGTGGTCAAATAATGCTCCTTATCTGTCTTGTCATAGCCCACCCATACAGCGCCAACAAGCTGTGGGGTATACCCGACAAACCACTGGTCTTTTGTCCCTTTGACTCCTTCAATCGGAACCTGGGTTGAGCCGGTTTTTCCTGCTAATTCTCTGCCAGGGATTTGCGCACCTTTCCCCGTTCCTTCCTGGACGACACCAAGAAGCATTGTCGTCATTTTCTCTGCAGTTTCTTTTGAAACGGCCTTGCTCTTTTTCCCTTTATATTCAACTATTGCATTTCCTTCTTTATCAACAATTTTGGTGATTGCATGCGTTTCATAACGCTCGCCATCATTGGCAAAGGCTGAATATGCCTCAGCCATTGTTACCGGGGATACGCCAGTGGATAAGCCTCCAAGCGCCAGGCCAAGATTCCGATCATTCTTGGGATCCAGCTTAATGCCAAAGTTCTTTACAGACTCCATTCCTTTTACAATGCCGATTTCATCCAGGAGCCAAACAGCAGGCACATTCAATGAATCTCTCAATGCTTCATACATTGGAACTTCGCCTTTATATTTATCATTGTAATTTTGAGGCTTATAGTTTTTGAATTCCATTTCCTCATCCTTCAGCATGTCCGTAATACCCCGGCCTTCTTCAAGCGCTGGTGCAAAAGCGGCAAGTGGCTTCATTGTTGAGCCCGGCTGCGCTTTTAACTGTGTAGCACGATTATAACCTCTGAATACATGCTCACCTCGGCCGCCTACAAGGGCACGAATCCCTCCACTTTTAGGATCGACCAGTACAGCGCCGCTTTGGACGATTTGCTTATCAGTGCCTTTTGGGAATAAGTCATCTTTCGCATAAGTCGCTTCCACTGCTGATTGCATTGTCACATCAAGTTCGGTATAGATTTGCAATCCGCCCGTCAAAATCTCTTCCTGAGTCAGACCATATTTTTTGATTGCTTCATCAATGACGTGGTCTACATAATAAGGGTAGCGGCCACGCAACGGATCTCCGCCTTTTTCATTAAGGACAATCTTTTCGGCCACGGCCTGTTTATATTGCTCTTCCTTAATAAAACCATTGGTATTCATCATTTGGAGAACAAGATTTCGCCTTTCCACTGCTTCTTCATAATTTTTATTAGGATCCAATGCAGACGGTGCCTTGATCAAGCCAGCAAGCATAGCCGCTTCGCTTATAGAAAGATCCTTCACATCCTTGCCAAAGTACCCCATTGCTGCCCGTTTGATTCCCCATGAACCATTTCCGAAATAAATGCGATTCAAGTACATTTGCATGATTTCATCTTTGGAATATTGCTTTTCGATTTCTCTCGCCATGAAAAATTCTTCTAGCTTTCTTTTATAAGTCTTTTCGCTCGAAAGCAAAGCATTTTTTGTCAATTGCTGCGTAATTGTACTTCCACCTTCAACAATACTTCCTGCCTTGACGTTTTGCACAAATGCCCGTGAAATACCCACCAGGTCCACTCCATCATGTTCATAAAAACGGTGGTCCTCGATGGCAATAACGGCATTCTTGACATGGTCCGGAACATCCTCTATCTTGATCCCTTCATTTTTCAGCGCTGAAATCTTGCTGGCAACTTCGCCATTCGCATCATAGATGACGGTTGATTGTGCCATGTCATCATTCAATGCACTGATATCAGCACCCTCAGAATAAACATGGAAAAAACTTAAGAATGCGAGTACTGCTGTTGAAACAGACAAAACCAGCACCTGGTTCATATGTAGCCTTTTCCAGCCTCTTAGAAAACGTGTTGCTATTGAATTTTTGCTCACTGAGCACCCCAACCTTTTAAAAATAGTTTAGAAATATGACACTTTCTTTTACCCATTTTTCAAAGGTATTAACACAATTTGGCTAATTACGAGGAAAAAAGACATATAAGCAAGCAAAAAGCAACATATATTAATATCTATTGTTTCTGGATTTTTTTTGTGTTACTGATTAAAACCCATCTCATCGAGCTTTTACTTGGGTTGATTTGTTATTTTGTCTGAACACCGTATTACTTCAGACAATATCTCATGCTTGAGACGTTGTTTTTCCGAACACGGCATCACTTCAGACAAAACAAAAAAAGCCGCAAGATTGTCCGAAATCTGCGGTAGTTCTTTGGTATAAGCATCAATAGTTCTTACTAATTATGAATCTGCGATTCTATTGCCTCCTCCTTGCTGGCAGCGATCATATCTCTTTCTCGAAGTAGTGTTTCCATATACATATAGACGATTTGCTTTGTTTTATCATCCGCTTTTATGACATCAAGGTGCTGCATGCATTTCCGTATCGTCGGATGAATTGGCTTTTGAGAATGAAATCCCATCCGAGCCACTCCCTATCCAAAATTTAAAAATCTTTACAACAAGGTTCGCCAGTTTTTGAGGATTTTTGAGGGTATATGGAAATTATTAGGTCGGTTAGTTCTATTTTAAAAATGGGTATTGAATAATATGACGTACTAATCTTGGAGGTTGATCTATATGGCTGGAATAAAAAAAGTGGTTCTCGCTTATGATGATTCAGCAGGCAGCAAGAAGGCCCTGCAATTAGCAAAGGAGATCACCAGAGATAAAGAAGGCGTAAAGTTGTATGTTGGCCATGTATATGAGGAAAAAGTCAAAAGCGAATTGGTTGAAACCACTGAGCGCCCGATTGAACATCTGCCTATTAACAACTTTCCGGCGGATGGAATCCAGGTGCCTCCACTGGCTATGGAACAAGGTGCACTCGATAAATCAGAGCACTCGATCATTACCCATAGCGCTGAACAAGCCTTTAACAACGCAAAGGCCGAGCTGGATGCGATTAATTTGAATACTGAATACTCCACCCTGGAGGGAAGTCCAGCCGAGAGTATTTTAGAATTTGCCAAGGATGTAGATGCTGATTTAATCATCATAGGCCAATCAGGAAATGAAGGTTTCAAGCGTAAAATTCTTGGAGGCGTTAGTCAAAAGGTCGCCAATAACGCTCATTGCCATGTACTTATTGCGAAATAAAAGCCAAAAACAGCCGGGTTTTTGCCACCCGGCTGTTTAATTTTTTTCGTTATTTACTTTGTTTCAGCGATTAACTCGCTTACCCTTTCATCGCTTCAGCGGCGATTTCTTCTAACCTCTCTTTTGTTTCGTTTTCTTCAAAACTGCTGAATATCCGAAAATCATCTTGATCAAGAATCCTGTAATGCTGGCTGAGAATGTTTTGCTGCATGACAAACCCGCCATTCCTGGCTACTTCCCTCCACCAAACTTTGCCGCCCAATGTTTTCTCTTTTCGATAATCTGTGCCTTCATGGGCGATGGTTTCAAGGACCTCTAGTGGTTCATTTCCGAACAAAAACTGGATTGTTTCGGTTTCCCTGAACAGGGCGCAAATGGCCACGACTGTCGACCAGCCGGCTTGAGCTCTGCCTTTTTCAATCTGGACAAGCGTCTTTTTTGAGATTCCAATGATATCAGCCATTTTGTCCTGTGTATAACCAACTTCTGCACGCAGCACCCTAACTTTTTCCGAGACCCTGCTAATGATTTCATCCCTCGTCATCCGCTTCATTCCTTTAAGTTCTTTAAGTGTAATTTTACACTAAACTAATTTGAATTCAAAATACTTTTTACATTTATTTTTTAATTCTTAAGCAGTATAAAAAGTTAGACAATTGATTTCCATTCAAGGCGCTTCACATTTTATTATAGTCTTATAGAAAGCTCCATTGAAAAAAGAATGCAATGATCTGCATTCCTTTTGTTTATTTTATCTGTTTTTCCTGGCTGACGCTGCAGTTACTTGAACATGAGCTTTGGATGGAACAAGCAGCGCATTTCCCTTCTTTCGATTTCTTGATGAATCGGCAGAAGGCCCAGCCGGCGTATCCGAATATGGCTCCGCCGATTAAGAGATTCGCGATCATGAATCCTTCCTCCTTCCCTGCTTAGCTTAGTCCAAACAGCATACCGCCTTGATAAATAGCCAGAGACAATAGATATGCGATCATCAGGGCATAAGCAATTGAAAAAGCGGTCCAGCGTTTTGAACCGGTTTCCTTGTAAATCGTTGCAGTTGTTGCAAGACAAGGAATGTATAGCAGGATAAAGACCATAAAGCTGTATGCAGCCAATGGAGTGTAATGGGCAGCAAGCAAACCTTGCAGACTTGCTTCATCAGGGACAAAATAAATGATATTCATCGTTGATATAATGGATTCTTTCGCAAGGAATCCTGTGAAAAGGGATGCACTGGCCTGCCATGTGCCAAAGCCTATAGGGGCAAACAACGGTGCGAAAATACCCCCAAGAAGGGCTAAATAGCTGTCATCCATGCTGACATTTACACCTTCCGGACCAGCGTAGGCAAGCAGCCAGATTAGGACGGAGCCCGCAAAAATGAAGGTTCCCGCTTTCTTTACGAATCCCTTTCCCTTATCCCATGTGCTTCTCCAAAGTGCTCTTGCCTGCGGAAGCCTGTATGGCGGAAGCTCAATGACGAATAACGAAGTTTCACCTTTCAAAAGAGTCTTCGAAAATACCTTGGCCAGAATAAGTGCAATCACTACTCCTAATACATACAAACTTAAAACGACAGCTGCCTTCTGACCAACAAAAAACGCTCCAACAAACAAGGCGTATACAGGCAAGCGGGCTGAACATGACATAAGAGGCGTCAACAGGATGGTCATCAGCCGTTCCTTTGGCGTTTCAATGGTCCTTGCTGCCATAATGCCTGGCACGTTACAGCCGAATCCTATCATCATCGGGATGAACGCCTTCCCGTTCAAGCCGACAGATTCCATTAAGCGGTCCATAACCAGCGCGACACGGGCCATATAACCCGAATCCTCAAGCAAGGATATGAAAAAGAACAAAATGAAGATCTGCGGAACGAAGACAAGGACTCCCCCTACCCCTGCAACAATTCCATCAAGAACCAGATCTTTGATGAATGATGAAGCACCTGCTGCAGTCAGGGCTGCTGTGATTCCTGATGTTAATGGTCCGGACAAAAAAGAATCCAATGCGTCTGACAACGGGAAGCCAAGCCAGTCAAAGGTAAGCATGAACATGATGTACAAGAGGACTAGAAAAATCGGGATTCCAAGAAATTTATTCGTTACGATCATATCAACCTTCTCAGTCAGCGGGACCTTTTTATTATCCTGCTTCGTGGCAGCGGCTGATACTATTTTATCGATCGCTTCACTGCGCTTGCGGTGGATGATCTGGTCAAGCGTTTGTTTGCTGTCCGGATTTCGCTGTTCAGAAACAGTAACATTGTTGACCAAGTTATCAATCTCACCCGATGGCAAAATGGTTGCCAGATAGTTTTTTACATAAGGATTGCCTTCAAACAGCTGAAGAGCAAGCCAGCGAACAGGATGCTGTATCTTCCCAGCCAGCTTGTTCTCAAGCTCCAGGATTCCAGCTTCAATCGCTTTTCCATAATAAACGAGATTGTTCTTCCCTGTTCCGACAGCTCCAGCAGTCACCAGCTCTGCAAGCTCGTTACACCCCTTGCCTGTCCTGGCAACAACAGGGGCTACGGTCACTCCCAGTGATTCAGACAGTTTGGCAATATCAATTTGTATCCCCCTGTTTTTCGCCACATCCAGCATGTTTAAGCCAATAATGACCGGGGCACCAAATTCCAACAGTTGCAGAGTGAGATGAAGATTGCGTCTTAACTGAGAAGCATCCAGGATATTCAGAAGTTTTTCGAATGGTTCATTCAGGAGGAAATTCGTCACAACACCTTCATCTTTAGAAAGCGGATTGAGGGTATACACCCCTGGAAGGTCAATAAGCTGATCCTTGCCATTTTTAAATATTCCAACTTTCTTTTCGACCGTTACACCGCTCCAGTTGCCTACATATTCATAGGAATCTGTTCAGTTATTAAACAATGAAGTTTTTCCAGTGTTTGGGTTGCCAATGAGCGCAATATTCATCATACACGCTCCACTTCGATTCTAAGTGCTTCTTTGCGGCGAATGCCGATGCATTGCCCGCATGATTCAACCATGACAGGACCTCCAAAAGGCAGTATGCATTTCACGCACACTTCTGAGCCTTCCGCTATTCCCAAATCAAGCAATCTTCTTCTGACAAATTTATCTGCACTAGCAATATTCATGATCCGGCCTTTTTCACCAGCCTTTAATTTTCCTAGCATAGCCATCACCTTTTTTCGAGTTTGTTAGTTTTTAGAGAATCTATGTTGATTACCAATTACATTAAATAGGTTTACACCTGGTATTCTAAATGAGAATGATTATCTTTATTTAACCAATTCAGAGCGACTTCCACTGTGACTTATGTCACTATAACCCCGCTACAAACGTGTATTTTGTGCAAACTCCATATAATTGACACTATTTTCACCAGGAATCATTTCATCAACTCCATATACATATAATGGTATTTTTCGAACATAAAAACAGGAGAGCTGATTCAGCTCTCCTTGTTATCATATTTTATTGCTAACCTGTGTGGATTGGACCATTCTTGACGGTGCGTAGCTAATGACAAGAATGACGATAATCGCACTTAAGATCATGCTTGGGAGCATGTAGGTGCCATTATATAGAAAAGAATATAATGCAACAGGCTGACCTGGAGGCGCATAGCTTCCGAAGAATACCCAGCCTGAAATAAAATGGGCAATGAATCGTAGGGCGCTGCCGATAAAAGTTCCGGCAATGACAAATGCAATCCATTTTATCCTGTTGCCTTTTTGCATGCTTTCTTTTACCTGAGCTGCAAATAATCCGGCCGTTCCCACCAAAGCAAACGCAACAAGATAATCAAGAATCCCTTGTATCGGATGGTAGATTTGCGACATTCCGAGTATGGCCTGCAGTAGCCCAAACAGGAAGCCTGTAATGATTCCGCCCTTCACTCCCCAGCGAAATGCCATCAGGAATACAGGCACCATCGCAATCGATACTGAACCGCCCTGCGGCCAGATTCTAGAAAATAAAAATCCGGAAAATAAATCAAGCAAATACGCCAGTGCGGAAAATACGGCTATTTCCACTAAAAAGAGAGTTTGTTTTTGTTTCATGTTTGTTCCTCCTTCTTTTCAGAATGAGGTCCGTTTCTAACACGCCTTTTCTGCTTCAGAAACAAAAAAAGCAATCGAGGGATCGATATAGGATTCCCAAGATTGCTTTCCTATCGCATCCACATTCCTTCGCTAGCATTAACTAACAGGTTCAAAGGGTAAGAACTCGGGCGCTCACTCTCAGCTGCTTTACGCAGCTCCCCTTGTGGTTATTATTTAGTTTCTACACTATGAATATACTACGTCTATTATTCAATAACAAGTATAACCTTTCGGCAAACTCTGGACTATTCAATAAATGTCGATAACTCAATAGACAAAACTCTATCATTGTTGCTAAAAAAATCGGTCTTTTGTCACGATTTTAGCTATTCGACGCATTTCAGCGGATGTTCTCAATATTCGACAAAGGGATTTCATGATTTTCCTCGAATCTTTAATACCGAAATGAAAAACTGGGGGACTTAATGAAATGCTGCCAATTACGGATAACCGATTGCTTAGCTTCCTGACTAGTGAAAAGGAAAACCTCATTGCCGACTGGACGAATAATATAATCGTTTCAGAGGATGATCCATATAAAGAGAAAATTAGCAAGAACGCTGAGAGAATGTATGTAATCATTCTTTCGGTATTTTCCAAGACAAGTGAAGAATTGGAAGAACACATTCAAAAGCTTGCTTTTATGGTCGGAGAAGAACGAGTTCGCGCTGATATTAACATTGGAGATTTTGTCTATAATGTCAATTCCGGACGATCAGTTCTTTACAAGCACCTTCACAAAATGAATATGGAATGGGAGGAAATGCAGGAGGCGATCAATCGGATCAATTATTGTTTTGATACCTTCTTGTATTATGCTGTATCATATTACAATGAACAGAAAAACAAGATCATCGAAGAAAAGAACCAGTTCATCGATTCAACACATAAGGACAGACTGACATTGCTTGGCCAAATGACATCAAGCTTCATCCATGAATTCCGCAACCCGTTAACTTCCATCCAGGGCTTTATCCAGCTATTGAAATCCGAACATGAAGATATGCTGTATCTCGATATCATCTCCAGTGAGCTGGAGCAATTGAATTTCCGGATTTCCCAATTCCTGCTTTTATCAAAAAAAGAGCTGATTGGAAAAGAAAAGACCCTTTTCTCATTGAATAGAATGATTGAGGAAGTATTGAATTTCCTATATCCCAGCATCCTTGACACGAATGTCCGGATTATCAAGGAGGTAGCCGAGGATATGGAACTTTACGGCTATGCTGATGAAATCAGGCAGGTCCTAATCAATATCATCTTCAATGCCATTGATGTATTGAGCCAGTACCGTGATGATCCACAGATCGAAATAAAAGGATTTTTCGTGAATGACACCCATATCAAAATTGAGATTTCGAATAATGGGCCAATCATTCCTGACCATTTACTAAAAACGATTTTTGAACCATTTGTTACGACCAAAACACTTGGTACGGGACTCGGTTTGTTCGTCTGCCGGGAAATCATCGAAAAGCATAAAGGAATTCTTGCCTGCTCATCAGAACCAGACAAGACGTCCTTCATCATGCTGCTGCCTTTGACAAGAATAGAAAACTAGCAATACTAAAACTGGACTTTAGCATACCTTGTTTATCACAAAGAGACCCCGCCGTATATGGCAGGGTCTCTTCTCTTTTATTTATAGTATTCAAGTGAGCGGTTGTCCGCCACATTTTTCACTTTGTTTTTCTCCGGTCGTAATGCATGCTTTTTTTCAGATTCAGAGACAATGACCGCACAAGCTGCATCGCCTGTGATATTAACAGCAGTACGAGCCATATCCAGCAAACGGTCGATTCCGAGTATCAGGCCAATCCCTTCAACAGGCAGGCCTACAGATTGAAGAACCATCGCAAGCATAATCAAGCCAACGCCTGGAACACCTGCAGTTCCGATACTCGCAAGCACCGCAGTCAGTACAACTGTCAGAAGCTCGGCCATTGTGAGGTCGACTCCATATACCTGTGCGATGAAGACAGTGGCTACCCCCTGCATGATTGCGGTTCCGTCCATATTGATTGTCGCGCCCAATGGCTGGACAAAGCTGCTGACAGATTCAGGGACACGAAGGTTCTTCTGTGCTGTTTCCATTGATACAGGAAGTGTAGCATTACTGCTTGATGTACTGAAGGCCACTCCCATCGCCGGGGAGAATTGCTTGAAGAACCAGAATGGATTTTTCTTTCCAAGGAAATATACCCCTGACCCATAAGTAATGAGCGCATGGACAACTAGAGCAAGAAGAACGACAATCATGTATACTCCCATCGCCTTGATGGCCTCGATTCCCTGGCTTCCGATCGCAGTTGCGATTAAACCAAAGGTTCCGTACGGAGCAAACTTCATGACAAGGCCTACAAGATACATCATGATCTCATTTCCTTGTTCGACCAAGTTTAGTATCCCTTTTGTTTTGTCACCAAGTGCCGTTAAAGCAATACCGATAAATAACGCAAACACGATAATTTGCAGCATATTGCCAGTTGTCAGTGCTTCAAACGGGTTCGCCGGAATAAGATTTAAAAAGGTTTCGCTTACTGGCGGAGCTTCTTCGGCTTTGAATTCTGCTCCACTTGTATCAAACTGCCCCATCAAGCCAGGCTTGATCAAATATGCCAGTGCAAGACCAATGGAGATTGCTATGGCTGTGGTGGTTAAAAAGAAGCTCACTGTCTTAAAACCAATCCTGCCGAGTTTCTTAGGATCCCCTAAACCTGCAGTTCCGAGAATAATCGAAAACAGGACAATTGGTACGACGAGCATACTGATCAAATTGATGAAGATCTTGCCTAGAGGTGTAAATAAGAATTTATCTAAAACAGTGAACAATTCGGGTGAAAAAATGTTTAGGATCAGCCCGGTCATTGCGCCAAGTCCAAGGCCAATCAAAATCTTAGTCGTTAATTTCATAGTCTTCCTCCCAAAAAAATTATAAAAAAACAATGTAAAGCTTTATTCCCTCTTTTGGACGAATAAAACCACAGAGAGCTGATTGGCCAATTTTACCATCATAATAAAGTTTAAGGAGGTTCTTATGTTAACTTTAAAAGTTGATTCTGAACTTGAACTTCGAATCTTTGACCCGCATGAAGCTGGGGAGTTGTTCTGGCTTGTGGATTCCAATCGCCGCTATTTGCGGGAATGGCTGCCCTGGATTGATGGTATTAAATCTCCGGGACAATTTTACTCGGTGATACAAATGTGGCAAAAACATTTTCAGGAAGGGAGCAGCAGTCATTTTGGGATCCGATACAGGGGAGTCCTTGCAGGCAGTATCAGCCTTCATGCTATTGACTGGAACAACTCGCAGGCAAGCATCGGCTACTACCTGTCGGAAAAACTGCAAGGCAGGGGCATTACAATCAGAACGGTGAAAGCAGTAATAAACCATGCTTTTTATGAGTTAGGACTTAATCGCATTGAAATCCGTTGCGGCAAGGACAACTATAAAAGCAAGGCTATTCCCAAGAAGCTTGGGTTTTACAAGGAGGGGATCCTGCGTGATGGGGAATTCCTAAATGGTAATTTCCATGATTTGATTGTATATGGGCTTCTTTCAAGAGAATGGCAAAGAAGAGATATGCTTAGACCTTAATCATAGGAGCCCATCTAATCAATGGATTGGCAGCTTGATGGTGAATGTGGTACCCTTTGAACTTGATTCCACATTAATTTTGCCATCATGTTCCTCAATGATTTTATAGCAAATCATCAAACCCAGTCCATTCCCATTCGCCTTTGTCGTAAAAAAAGGCCTCCCGATCTTGTCCAAACACTCCGAAGGAATCCCTGTACCAGTGTCAGCAATTGCAATGGTCAGCTCGTCATCTGACTTAGAGATTGAAACCGTTATTTCACCTGGCAATTCCATCGCATCAATGGCGTTCATCAGCATATTGATCAACACCTGCTTGATCTTATTCCCATCACAAAGATACATTCCGTCTCCCAATGTGGAATGCTTGGTAATTTCGACGCACTTCTTTGCTGCCTCAGCCATAAGCAGAGTAATTGCATGATCAATCAAATCATTCATATCAAATGACTTAAAGTCGGATTTATGCGGCTTAGCCATAAGCATCAGCTCTTTTGATACAGCTTCCATCCGCTTTATTTCCTCTTCCATGATCGCTAAATAGTTGTGATTCAATTCTTCTCCCGCTTTCATAAGCTGGATAAATCCTTTCAGACTTGTCAATGGATTCTTGATTTCGTGCGCTATACCTGCAGCAAGCTGACCAACAACATTCAGCTTCTCATACTCAAGGATAAAGTGCTCTGCTTTGATTTTTGCGGAAATATCACTTGTAACTGAAAACAGTTCAAATGGTTCATTTGTATCCGGATGCCGTACAACTGAGATTTGTGAGCTCACCCAGATATACACTCCGTCTTTCCGCTTAATACGATAGGTAAGAATGGACACTTCCTCCCCATCAGGCATGGCAGTATTCAAAATCCTTTTATAATCTTCGGCATGTACAAATAAAGTGTACAGTTTTCCGATTAATTCGGCTGGCTCATACCCGAGCATGGCCTGAACAGATGGCGAAACATATTTAATCAGACCCTCCGGAGTTCTTTTACAAATAAAATCCATGGATGGTTCGACCCAAATTTTGTCATTTATCTTTTCGACTTTTTGTAGCTTTCTTTCCAAACTGGATAAAAGAATACTCATAGACAGCCTCCCTTTTGTAAATTTTACTGAATATTTAAACATATTTCAATTATCAAATGTCAAATAAACCACAAAAAGGTTTTTATTACCATTGGGAAATTTTTCTGCAGCACAGGAAAAGCACTAATTTGTTAAAATCTGAATTTTCCAATATAATTGAACATAAACTTCATACTTTATGTGTCCGTTTCATACATTGATATCAAACCGTATTAATGTTCCCCTCAATTATTCTCTATATGGTATAATAAAATTTAAATGATAAAGCTGAGGTGGTATGATGGGGCAATCTATCGTATCAAGAATTTAACAGCTGCAAACGCGGAAGGAACAGCATAACAGGATGTTGGCCCTGGCTGGACCAGCCGCTCGGAACGGGCCGTTATAATTTCTTGATGAATTTAATCATTTAAATTGAAGCCTGCAAACCCAGGCTTAATTTTGAGTTTACTGGGAGGTGACTCCTTACCCGCATACCCGCGGGCTAAGGGAACTTATTTGGACATATTTAACTTGGTTTGGATAGCCATTTTAATTGCTTTAACGGCATTTTTCGTCGTTTCAGAATTTGCGATAGTTAAAGTGAGGAGTTCCAGAATCGACCAATTAATAGAGGAAGGCAGCAAAAAAGCTGTGCTCGCAAAAAGAGTCATTTCCAATCTGGATGAGTACCTTTCTGCCTGCCAGCTCGGGATTACGATTACTGCACTTGGTATTGGCTGGCTTGGAAAGCCGGCAATTGCTGATTTGCTAAAACCGTTATTCACCAGCCTGGATATTCCGGAATCCTTCGGAGATGTCTTGTCAGTTGGAATTGCATTCACGACCATCACATTCCTGCATGTCGTAATTGGGGAATTGGCCCCTAAGACATTAGCGATCCAAAAAGCGGAGTGGGTATCGCTGAATACAGCTGGTCCGCTGATTTTGTTTTACAAGATCATGTATCCATTCATCTGGCTGTTGAACGGATCTGCCCGTCTTGCTACCGGTCTTGTCGGCCTTAAGCCTGCCTCTGAGCATGATTTGGCCCATTCTGAGGAAGAACTTCGCATTATTCTGTCTGAGAGCTTTAAAAGTGGCGAAATCAACCAGTCAGAGTTTAAGTATGTAAATAAAATATTCGAATTTGACAACCGGATCGCCAAGGAAATTATGGTGCCCCGCACGGAAATCATTTCGTTGTCAAAAGAGGATTCACTGGAGAGTTTTCTCCAGATTGTGAAGGAAGAGAAATTCACCCGGTATCCTGTCATTGACGGAGACAAGGACCATATTGTCGGTTTAGTCAATATAAAAGAAGTAATGACTGATCTGATCAATGAACAAGGACATAGCAAAAAAGCGCTAGATTCATATATTCGTCCAATCATCCGCGTCATCGACAGCATTCCAATCCATGACTTGCTTGTGAAAATGCAAAAAGAACGCATTCACATGGCAATCTTGATGGACGAATACGGCGGAACTTCCGGGCTTGTGACAGTAGAAGATATCCTTGAAGAAATTGTAGGAGAAATTCGTGACGAGTTCGATATGGATGAAGTGCCAATGATACGCAAAATCCAAGAAAGCCATTATATCATCGATGCCAAACTGCTTGTCAGTGAGGTAAATGAACTTCTGGCACTTGACATCAACGATGAAGATGTCGATACATTAGGTGGCTGGATGCTTACCGAAAATTACGAAGTCAAGCAAGGCGACGTCGTCAGCTTCGGAGCTTACCTTTTCAAAATCACCGAAATGGAAGAGCATCACATCAAATATATCGAAGTAACGAAACAACCTGAGATCGAAAAGACAGCAGATAATTTTTTTATGAATAAGACTGAAGTGGTTTCATAATAAGAAAAGCACAAGCGCCTTGGTCAGCCCCGACAAGCGCTGGAGGGCCTGACAGTGAAGTCGTTCTTTGACTTCATTGGCAGGACCGAAATAGAAATGTATAGCCGACTGTCCAGAAACGCAGAAACTGGAGACTCCGACAAGCGTTGGAGGCCTGACAGTGAAGTGGCTCTTTGACTTCATTGGCAGGACCGAAACGTCTCGATGAGTTAGGAGCCGCAGCTAGACAAGCGACTCGAGGGGCTAGGCGCTGGAGCTAGACAATTCTCGAAGTGTGAATCTATACTTTCTTATCCTTTAACAAAACCCAGGCAGGTCAATTCTGCCTGGTTTTTTTGTGGCTTTGTTTTATACTTTCCAGGTTTGGACGTCATCTGCTTCGATGATTCCCATAATAACATCATCAACGTCCGGGTCTGTCAGTACTTTATCCCTGACCCTGAACTTTATATCATCAGCGTCAGCGAGTGTCAGTCCTTTGCGTAGTTCCAGATAGCTTTCGACATGGTACTGCCTGCCTTCCTGGACAATCCTTAATGTATTGATATCAATCACATCTGGATCAGATAAGATAAGTGTTGCAATCCTGTTTTCAACTACCTTTGGAGCCGCGACCCCAATCAATCCAACTGTATTCTCATAACCAATCTTCAAGGCAATACCTATTAGCAGGATGCCGATTAGCAATGTTCCAATCCCATCAAGCAAGTAAAACCCTGTTACATGCGCCATGACAATAGAAAATAATGCTAAAAGCGCACCAAATGTCGCAATCAAATCTTCATAGAAAACCAATCTTGTCGGCGGTGCTGCCAGACTGACATTCTTAAAAGCGTTTGCAACGATTCCAAATCCCTTTGCTTCACTTCTCGTCTCGTGAGCAATCTCCTTCATTGCTTTAATCAGGATTGCTCCATCCACAAGAACGGCGATTGTCATGATGATCACATTCAACCACAGGTTACTTGAAGCTTTAGGATGCTGAATCAGCTCCCATCCTTTGATGACTGTTTCATATGCCATGATCGAAATGATAATGACCGCAACCAGTACGAACAAGTTCACGACCCGGCCGAACCCGGTCGGAAATCGCTTTGTCGCTTCTTTTTCCGAAATAGCACTGCCGATGAAAACAAAAAATTGATTCAATGCATCCGCAACCGAATGAAGCGTTGTCGCGAGCATCGTACCGCTTCCGCTAATACCAGCAGCGACACCTTTGATTATTGCAAGGAATGTGTTCCCAATTGCAGCAATCCCGGAAGATTTATTTCCTTTTTTTAAAAATTCAACCATTGACGACATTTCTTCACCCGCTTTACTATTTTCTTTAATCTGTATATGTCCTTTACATTTTTCACATTTTGGTCTATTCTAAACATCTATTTGGATAAGCTGGAGTATTTATAATATAGGAAATGCTAAAGAGCCCATCAAGAATATATCCTGATGGGCTCTTTTCTAAATTCACGTCCTGCTTTTAGAGGCTTCTCCAACTCTTTTATTATAGGCATTCCATTTCTGTTTTGCATTGATCAAGATGTCTTCTACCAACAGCTCGATTCCGATTGCCGTCAGCGAGAAGACATCAGCATAATGCTTCTTTACTTCCCATTTCAATTCATGCTTCCCGCAAATACTGTATTTGTTCACTTCTTCCATTTCCTTGCTAAGCAATGCCAGTTGCTGATTTTTTTCCTGTTCAGGAAGAGCAACGATTTCATCGATTTTTTCTATATATTCAAGTGACTTTGTGATTTTCTCATTCACCTCATCATGTGTCTTTTTATCTACAAGGTCGTACTTCAGTTTAAAGGCATTCAGGCTTCTGGCAGATTCATAGGTTGATCTCACAATTTCATCCCTGGTCATATAATCTGTTTCAAAGCTGAGCATGTATTTCCATGATGGCTGGGTGATTGCTTTTCTATGGTCTTCAATTGTATGGCAGAACTTCTTATAGCCATATTTTTCAGGATTTTCAAATGCAGGGCTAGCCGGGTCCAGGAACGGTGCAAGCGGAGCGACAAAATATGATAGTCGTTTATCCCCGCCGCACGCATTGTGAATCTCCTCACAAAAACCGACATTATCAAGGGCACTTTGATAATCCTGATGCGGTATGCCCACCATGAAGAAAATATCAATCTTCTTGCAACTATGCTTCAATGCATATTGCAGCGTTTCTATCACTTTTGCATTCGTGCAGTTGAATTTGCCGTTATAACGGCGAATCTTCTCATCATGTGTTTCCAAGGTCAATTCAACGCTGTATTTCGGTACAACCTTCTCAATTTTCGCAAAAAACTCTTCGTTTGCATATTGAAATAATTCAAATACCAATTCATTCTTAAGATTGATGTTGCTGAGCCTCTCAAAAAATTCATCCACATAATCCTTACCCGCCTGGCGTATATCATGAAGAATGAAAATTGGTGCCCTGCTGAAGCGCTGGATGAAAAGAATGTCTTCAACTAGTTTCGCAGGCGAGCGTTTAGCCAGGACTTTTCGGTTGCAGTTATCCTTGTACGATTGTTTCGAGCCGCCGCATATCAAGCATCCCTGGGTACAGCCTTTTGCCGTGAGGATCGCCGTATTAGGGTATTGAAGCCAGCCGTTATATGGCAGTGGATCCAGGAAGTTTTTATATTTGAAGACCGACTTGATTGTATATCGATAGCCGGGAATATCAAATTCATCCAGGCTGTCTGGAACATGGCTTAACGGGTTGTAAACTGGAGTGTCTCCGTCCTTCCAAGTAAGGTTTGGAATTCCGCCCAGATGGTGGGTTCCATTTTTCAAGTTATTGATTAAAAGGAGCATCAATTTTTCGGTTGAATCGCCCCGCATGACAAAGTCTATGAATGGATATTCTATTAGCTCTTTATGGTAATAAGTTGCTGATAAACCGCCAAAAACCATAGGAGTTTCAGGATGAAGGTTTTTCACAATTTTCGCCAGTTCAATACTTCCATGTGCGTGCGGGAGCCAGTGAAGGTCTATACCAAAAGCCCGTGTCTTAATCTTTTTCAATTTCTTTTCTACATCAAAATTTTCATCCATTAGCATTCGATTCGCGATGTTGATGATTTTAACGCGCAAACCTTGCCGTTCTAAATACTCTGCAATGCTTGTCAGGCCGATAGGATACATCTCAAATACAGGAGAGGATGGAACGACGTCACTTATTGGACCAGCCAACAGCGCATTTTTCCGGAAATCATATACACTTGGCGCATGGAGAAGAACTAAATCGTATCTCAAAATACTCACCTCGAAGTAAAAATATACTCTATTAATCTGCCTAATAAAGGCAATGTATGATTACACCTTAATGATAACTCCCGGATACTTCGTCTTAGTCCCGCAAAGTGTAATTTTTTGTGAACAGCTGAACAAATTCGACTATGAAGAGCGTCAGCCCCTGATGAATAAAGGGGTTGTGAGTTTATGAAAGTTTTGTGGATACTTCGTTATTTAGGCATAAAAAAGAGACTGCGAATCGCAATCTCCCAATAAACTATTTTTCCTGCTGGACCATCAAAATTTCTTCCTCTACTCTTCCTAATTTCAGCAAATGTGAATCCAGGCGTTTGTGGATTGTGCTGAATTCCGTATTATTTTTCATTTCTGCCTTGCTCAATATTTCTTTTAACATGTTTTCGATTTTCGCGCTTTGCGCTTCTTCCATTCTTTCAAGTGCGTCTTTAATATCTGTTATATCGATTTGGTTCGACGTTACGCGATGTTCAATGCTATCGACTTTCTCGAGACGGTCAAGTCTTTTTTCTATGTTTTCGGTCCTTTTATTCAACGAGTCAATCGAACTCTCGATACCTTTTAAGAGATTAATGATTTCAGATAACCCTTCCATTTTGCATGGCTCCCCTTTATTTGGCTTAAGGTTATTTTATCATCATTAACCACACCGATATGTTACAAAACTGGTAACAAAAAGGACTATTGTTTTCATTTTCGCCATATTTCATCTCTACTTTATATCTAAGTTCTTTAACGCTTCTTCAGCGTTTCTTCTTGACATATTTATGGAATTCCAACTCTCTTCTGAATAGAGTATTTCTTGCTTTCTTTGCATCAACAAGTCTGAGAGACCTTGGTGGTCCGGATCAAGCTTATAAAGTTCCACCAGCCCCACCACTCCTTCATAGGACAACGAATTCAGATAGTAAATATCTATTTTTCCGGTTTCAGAGTAGCGCTCTAAATTGCGTTCGACGACAAATTGGTCAAGCTGGATTGTGTTGACCAGAGTATAAAAAATGATTGCGGATATAATGTAAAAACGTACAAGCGATAGCCTATCCATCCATATCCTGATCAATGAATAGCATAAAATCACCAGCAGGAAAATCATGAAAGAATGGGCCAGCACTCTGGCAAAGGTAAATCCGTAAGCCTCTTCATACATGAACAGACGTATAAAAGCTGAATATAGCATGACTCCGCTGAAGAAAACGAGTAGTGAAAGAAGGCCGCGAATAACCAGAGTCAAAAATTTAGCACTTTTTTCAACATAGGTAACAATTGTTGAGATGATCAGTAAATTCAGCAAAGTGACAAAAAGCAGTTCAAAGAATCCTCTGCGCGCAAATTCAGCATACGTATATCCTTCTTTCAATGTTTCACTGAAAAAGTACTGAAATTGAACAATTACGAACAGCAAGTAAACGATATTCAATAAAGTTAATACTGTCAGACTGATCACGCTATCCCACGCCATCTTTTCTTTTTGCGTCAGTGTTTCAGCAGGCATTGGCTGCTTAGTCATCAGCACCTGCAATAATCCAAAGATCACCAATGTATAAATGATAATTGCGATTGTACGCAAGACCTCTTCTTCTATCTTCAACGCCAAAAGCCAGCGCGGGATTGTACCTAAGAGGTTTCCAAACTGCTGGTCAGCTGAGACAAGCAGGTTGACGATGACAAATAACAGCGGGAATGAAATAGCCACACCAATCAACACTTTTCGAATCGTTGCACTCTTTCTTTCTTCAAGTCCCCTGACAGCCAATTTTGGAGCATACATAATGAACCTGAACACATAGGCAATCGCAGCTCCTACTGTTAAAAAGATCTTTTGGACGAATGGCCATCTATGCCATTGATTCTGTATCGGATAGGTGACAAGCACAAGTTGTATGAGAACCATCACTGGAATCACCAGGATGTTCAACATATATAAAACCATATTCGAATTCAGGAAAAAGCTGAGTGACAGCAGCCAAATTGAAGCTATCAACAGCAGTCCCAGTTTTTTATTCGTAAAGGAAAATGAACGATACCTCCAGAAAAACACTCCATAAAAGCAAGTAATAAAAACAGGATACGACAATCCAATTATGCCATGCAAAAATGATCTTTCCGCTAAAATTCCTAAAGCAAGACAGACCAGGAAAAATATCCAGTCTCCTTTTTTCATTTTAAAATTCACTTTCACTCTCTCCCTCCACCTAGAATAACTAGGTATATAACTAAAAAATACTTTACAATTCTATATACATAGAAATTCTATGTACTAGACTAAAAAAATTAGATGGAAGCCTTTTTCCCCCATCTATATCCAATCCAACAAATAGGATACAATAGCCCTGTAAAAAGAATACATATAATAATGAATGGCGGACTCAACAGCGGCTGGAACCAGTCAAGGGGTATCAGCCTGAACAAAGTCAGGTTCATAAGAATGATGTTCGGAAGTATGGAGAGGATGAACGTCTTTTTCATCAATCTTCTCCCTTTATGACCAAAGCCTTTGCCTATCTCATAACCAAGAAGTGCCCAAAAGAAGAGATAAAGCAAAATGATCACAGCAGGTATCGATGTGAGGCTTTTCCACGCCATGTCAATGAAAGTGAAATCAAAAAGATTATGTACTAGTGTCAGGATTGTGCCTCCAACGAAGAGAACCAGGTTAGCCAAAATGAAAACCCATTGCGTTTTCACTGGTGTCGTTAATAATTCTTCACGCCAGCTATCTGCAATTTCTTCCGGAGTCCCGAGTCTTGAATGAATTTCCGAGCTGATATCAGACTTATCTCTTTGTTTACCGTTAAATTCGTCCAGCATTTCTGTGATATGGCTGTCGTATTCAGCCAAAATTTGATCTTTGTCTGGATGCTTCCCTAAATGCCTTCCAAGCTCGGTGAGGAAGTCAGTCTTTAACTGGATCATTTTTCGTTCTCCTGATCACTTTGTTCATGACATTGACGAATTGCTGCCATTCTTCTGTTTTCTCTATAAGCACTTCTTTTCCTTCTTCAGTGATCCGATAATATTTCCTGGCCGGGCCTTTTTCCTGCTCCTGCCAGTAAAATTCAATGTATTCCTGCTTTTCAAGTTTATGCAATGCCGGATACAGGGTTCCTTCTTTTACCTGCAGACTATGGTCACTGCGCTTATCCAGTTCTTTCACAAGCTCGTAACCATACATATCCCGTTCGTTCAACAGCTGGAGCAGCACTAGAGACGTGCTCCCTTTTAAAAGTTCACGATTAAACATCCTATCACCTACCTAGTATTAAAAGGTATCTATCTGCATCATAATACACCTTGGATAATTTTGCAAATAGAAAATGAAAAAGCAGACTGCAATCATTTGCGAGTCTGCTTTTTGAACATGACTAATTGCTTCCTGATGTTGCCTTTAGTCCAATGATGCCGACCAAAATGAAGGCTACGAACATCAGCCTTAAAAGGTTACGTGGCTCGTCAAACAGGACAATCCCGAGAAGGACTGCACCTGCTGCTCCAATTCCAGTCCAGATTGCATATGCAGTACCAATCGGCAATGTTTTAACCGCCATAGACAAAAAGTAAAAGCTTATTGCCATTCCGACCAGAGTAATCACCGATGGTACTGCCTTGGTGAATCCTTCTGTGTATTTCAGGCCAATGGCCCACACGACTTCAAATATACCAGCAATAACTAAATAAAACCAAGCCATTCTTCTAAACTCCCTCCATAAAAAAGCTGCAGCGCCTGGGTTAGCTCCGACAAGCACTGGAGCTGAATTGAAAAAACCCGGAAGATATCAAAGATATCTCCCGGGTTTTTGTCCCTCCGTGTACACAGGCATCCCTGTGCGCCCTCTCTCGGACCAGTCCAGCAAAGCTGCGGAACCCTAGAGGACTTTTCATAATAGAAATAGTAACATAATCCGTGCAGTCAGTCAAAGAAGGTCGTCAAGTCTCTTGGAGCTCTTTGTTCATCATTGTTTCATATTCATTTGATGGCAGAGGCGGCGAGTAGAAATAGCCTTGGACCTCCTGGCAGCCCAGTGATTTTAACAGATCAATCTGCGATTCCGTTTCAACCCCCTCGGCAATGACCTTTAACTTCAGGTTCGTTGCCATTGAGACAATCGTTGATATGATTTCCCGGTTTTCCTGGGAGTGTGAAATGAAGCTTTGGTCAATTTTCAACCGATCGACTGATAGTTTACTTAAATAGCTCAAAGAACTGTATCCCGTTCCAAAGTCATCAATACTGACTTCAATTCCAATTTCCCTTAATGCCTGGAGCTGTGAATTGATACTGTCTTCCTTCTTGATCATGATGCTCTCAGTCACTTCGATTTCAATCAATTCACCATAAAGATCGTACTCCTTAAGAGTATGATGCATGAACTTCACGAAATCCTCCTGGTAAAAATGGATGATCGAGATATTGATTGAAGTACGAGGAACCTCGAATCCCTGTTTCTTCCATGTGACAAGCTGGCTGAACACCTGCCTGATGATTAATCTCTCGAGGGGGACAATCAAATTCGCCTCCTCGGCAATCGGGATGAATACACCAGGAGGAATCATTCCATGGCGAGGATGCTTCCATCTTGCCAGCGCTTCAGCCCCGGTTATTTCATTCGTTGTTGCATTGTATTTAGGCTGATAAAAAACGGTGAGAGAGTTACTATTTATAGCGTTCCGCAATTCATTCTCAAGCTCAAACTTATTCAGGTTCTGATCCACCATGCTTTGGTCAAAAAACTGAAAGTGGTTAGCGCCGTTTTCTTTCGCCTTATACATCGCCATGTCAGCATATTTCAGCAATAGTTCAAGGTTATTAGTATCTTCTGGATACTTGGAAATCCCAATACTTGCCGTAATCAAAAATTCCATGCCTTCGGCAAATAGCGGTGACTGAAATGCCCGCACAATCTCCTTGGCGATCTTGTCTGGCTTATTTCCTCCAGCAACAAGAATCGCGAATTCATCTCCGCCAATTCTTGAAACAAGGCATTCCTCCGGCACAACTTCTGAAAGCTTCTTTCCGATTTGCATCAAAATCTTATCACCAAACGAATGCCCGAAGGTATCATTGATCCTTTTAAACCGGTCAAAATCAAGATAAATTAACGAAAACGCTTCATCCTTTATAAACAGTGAAGCCATCACTTTCTCTAAATTCCGTCTGTTAGGCAAATTAGTAAGTTCATCATGATATGCCAGATACTCAATCATCTTGTCTGCTTTTTTCTGTTCTGTTATGTCTCTGACTATTCCAAAGACACCAACTGTTGTATTTTTGACGATGATCCTGACTGCTGTGATCCTCACGTCCGCATATGTTGAATCAGCTCTTTTGAGGGTGGTTTCTATCAATTTTGTCTCGCCGCTAAGAACTTTCATGAAATATTTCCTGATTTTCTTTTCTTCCTCGCTTCCGCCAATCAGATCAATGAAATGGAGTCCAGCTAATTCATTAGGCATGTATCCTGTCAGTTCCACTGCCTCTTTATTGACACTTAGAATATATCCCTGCAAGTCAACCCTGAACACAGAATCAGGGTTATGGCTGAACAAGGATAAATGGGATTGGACATTCTTCATGATGAGCTTTTCGCCAAACAGGTCAGGAACGAGCATGAATAATAAGTTTGCGGCGGCCATATAAATGAACGGTGCCAGGAACGAATGGAGTCCGCTTCCATCCGTAATCTCCATCATTGAAGTCAAGACGATATATGGAATGCCTCCCATAGCCATGCCCCCAAGGACACTCCCCGTATATTTATAATTTTTGACAAACTCATAAATATCCTCGTTTGTAATCTGCATTAAAAATCTGATCAGCGTGAAGGATGTAACCAATATCATCAAAAATGCCATCACCGATAATATTGGCTGAAGCTCGATTGCTTCCCTGAAGATTATATAAAATGCAGTATACTCTGCCATCATGATACTAGCTGCGATCAATAAACTGGTGGATATATACTGCCATGTGTTCGCAATCTCCCTTTGCGCAAGGCTTAATGCTGCATAGGATCCAACTCCACAGACACCAAAGAATAACAGAAAAAATAAATAAAAATTGCTCGTCGAAAATGGGACGCCTGCGGAAATAATAACAAACAGATGGGTCAGCAAAAATGTAAGAGCCAAAAGAAGTGAATAAAGGACCATTTTACGTTTTTTTCTATCAATTGCCTTTTTGATTTGCCTGCTGAATTCAACCGCCATAATTGACGAAATGATTAAAAAAACGACAGTCAGAGCTATATTATTAAAGTCAAATATGTACATATGGGGAATATTCATCCTGCCCCTCGTTTCTGTCTGGTTTATTTGCTTTCGTGGACTAGCGGTCTACGTATGACAATTTCCGGGAAAAGAATGAAGCTTTTTAAATATTATACAATATTCATCACTAATTGACTTGTTCCGAGTCGAATTTTCGCAATTTTCAAAACCATTCATTACCAATCTAACGGTAAATTTTATATAATATAAGTAGAAGCAACTCATTTTCTCTAATCCCTCCCCGGTTCCTACTTCAATCACCAGGTTGAGCCATTTTCAAAAAGCACAGAATCTTACTTTTATATCGGCAAAGCCACAGATTTCTTAACCCAAATCCGCTTATAAGGCTTTACAAATATGTATCGCCGCATTTGTGATTGGATTTTTGTGAAATAAGGGCACATCCTGCCCTGGAAAGGAGAGGATTAGGATGGATAGGGAGCATGACAGAAGAAATTTCAAATATACTTTTCCACGAACACCTGGCCTAAGAGTCGCAGTTGCATTCATCTGGCCAATCATCGGTTATCTGATTGACCTTGTGTTTGATTTATTCCCATATATGACTGTTTTAGGTTCCGTTGGAGGCTTAGGCGTATACATTCTTTTAAGTGACAGGACGAAAAAAATACCAAAGGAAACCGAAAAAGCCTGGCCAATCATTGAGACTAACGTTGAAGAAATAAAAAAAGCAGTACGCATATACTCGGAACAACTGCCGAAAGGCGTCTACCGAACAATTCTCGTTAAGGAAGATAACAGAATTGATGTTGATCAACTTGCCCCAATCCTGAAAGGCATTCCATCACGAAACTTTTACATGTCAAAGGAAACATACGATATTTTCGATGAAGAAGAAAAATATCTCGCCCTAACGATTGATAAAGTACAAAAAGCAGTAGATCTTTATGTTAAGGAGCATAATGAATACCCAATGCTCCCTTATGACCCATTAAACAGGGTGAACTATTATCAGCTTTTGAAGGCTCATTGCCTGGAGCTTTATATCACCAATTACGATGGTCTCGTTACCCATAAAAAACCAAAGAAGAAGAGCACAGGCAACTGACGATCATTAACCTAAATTCGAAAATCCCTGGGAAAATTCATTAAGGTGCCCGCAGTCCAGAAGTTCACACGAAGTTCTCGTATGAATGTGATATTAAAACAGAATACTGATTAAATAAATACCAAGTAACATAAATATCAAAAAAATAATTCCTGTAGAAATTTTTATCAGGTTACTCGCTGATTCGAAGGTTTGGCTGTTAATATTTTTCCGTACCGAAAAATAATGCGTAGTCGCAAAGAACAGGATCATTAACCCAATCAGCAATGAGAATATACTTACAAATACAGCGATGGTATCTGCAGCCTGGCTTACAGATCTAATATTATTGAAATGGAGACTTGATGCCAAAAAACCAATTCCGATTATTGCGATTGATGTTCGTACCCAGGCCAAGTATGTCCGCTCATTCGCAAGGTGCTGCTGGATATATTTTGATTCAAGCGTTTTATTCTCGTCCATCTCTTTACCTACCTTCCAATTCCTTCACCTAAAGTTTATCATCGAATCTCGGTGGCTCCCCTTCATTTGCTCATCTACCATCCACTATCTGCATGCTTTATGTTTCCTCCTTATCGGGAATAGTTATTCATCCTAATGTGAGGTGGTTTATGACTGTCCAGGTGAAAGCGCAAGAGACATTGATCGAATTATATGCAACATAAATATCACGGTTGATTTTGCAGCCGTGATATCTCTTCCATAAGTTATAATATAAGCAGGAGGCTGATTAACTTGGAAGAAAAGAAAAATAACTCTCCTGAAATGGAGCTTGATGAGGAAACTTTATTCATCGTTTCACAGACCTTCAAAGCACTTTCAGATCCGACACGGCTCAGGATCCTCCATCTTCTGTTCCAGGGGGAACATTCGGTCAATGAAATAGCGGAAAAACTCTCATTGCTGCAATCAACCGTTTCACACCAATTGCGATTCCTTAAAAACCTCAGGCTCGTCAAATTCAGGAGAGAGGGTACATCGCTTTATTACAAGCATGATGACGAACACGTCATTGACCTGTTAAAGCAAAGCATAGAACATGCCAGCCATCATTGATGGGATTTCCCATCAATATTGGCTGGCATCTTTGTAGGTATTTTGAGAATATCCCCCTTGATGGAACACTGGATCAATTGCAAGGCCCATGCGCGCATGGGCAACCATGCTCCTCCCCTTCTACCTGAAGGGTACTATGATCAATTCCAAAGCGGTCGTGCAACAGCCTTTGTGCTTTGTGGAGTACGCGATCATGTGCTCCTTCCCCTTCAACTGCAATATGTCCGCTAAGCATTAGAACACCTGAAGTGATTGACCAAACGTGTACATCATGTACATCTTTTACTTCAGGAATTTTCATTATTTCATCCTTCACTTCATTCAATTCGATCTGCTCAGGCTTGCCTTCCATCAATACATGGAAGCTCTCCTTTGTTACTCGCCAGCCGCTGATGATGATCAGAATCGCAACTGCGACGCTTGCAATGGGATCTGCAAGTCCCCAGCCAAAAAAGTAGATCAGCAATGCTGCTGTAATTGCGCCAACCGAGCCAAGCATATCTCCCAGCACATGAAGGAAAGCGCTTCTTACATTCAAGTTCTCATCTTTGTCTCCACTCATCAGTATCCATGCGGCGATGATATTGACAATTAATCCGATCACCGAAATCGTCAGCATTCCCATGCTTTGTACTTCTGGGGGATCCGTAAAACGTTGGTAAGCTTCAACAAAAATATAAATCGAGATGATAATTAGCGTTAGACCGTTTAAAGCAGCTGCAATGATTTCAAATCGTTTGAAGCCGAACGTCTTTGATTGAGTAGCTTTTCTTTCACCAAGCTTCATCGCGAACAAACTCAACCCAAGCGCAGCTGCATCACTCAGCATATGGCCTGCATCTGAAAGCAGTGCAAGGCTATTTGTGATTACCCCGCCGATCACCTCTACAACCATGAAAGTGGCGATTATGAGAAAAGCCCAAAATAAAGCCTTTTTATTGTTTGTATGACTATGGCTGTGGCTATGGCCGTGTGAATGATTATGCCCCATATGTGTTCCCCTCCTGTCTTTATATATGATTATATGCTCATATATATAATTATGACTCATTTGAGAAATTGGTTCAATGAAAAGCTTGTCTATAAATTAAATACCTTATTATTATTGCACCCAAAAAAATTAACCGCTGAAAATCAGCGGTTTTGTGTTTTCCTTATAAATACTTGCGATGGATTCCTTTCCCATCATAGGTGTACAGCATCGTCCTGTTCTCTACGATCGTCTCGATATGGCATTTCCGGCCCCAAAGCTGATGGATATACGGTAGTACTTTTTCCAGGTATTTAATGTCCAGCTCGATGCCTTCGAAGCCGTGAGTTATATACAACTCTCCATTCTTCAAGTAATCGCCGTCCGTCACGGTCAAATATGGAAATCCGCCATTGACTCGCATGCTGACTAGCTGGTCGCGGACTTGTTCCCACGCTTTATCAACGACTTTGTATTCTCGTCCCTGCTTTTGGAAAAGATACATATCTTCACGCATGACCAGATCCTTAGTCAAGTAATTGCGTAAAAATGAAATATCTGATTCAATTTCACGTACTTCAAACATTTTTTCCCGGCCTGACCCTGGTTTTACTCCACGGCGTTTCATTTCCTCAGTCGGGTTATCATAACGTTCTTCGATATCTTCAAAAATTTTGATTCCTAAATAATATGGATTGATCCCTGTTTTAGATGGCTGCACGACCCCGGCATTTAATTTTGCAAACTCGATTGATTCACCACTCGTCAGGTCCATTTCCCGAAGAATCCGTTGATGCCAATAAGAAGCCCAGCCTTCATTCATAATTTTTGTCTCAAGCTGCGGCCAAAAATAGAGCATTTCTTCCCGCATCATGGTCAGGATATCCCTCTGCCAATCATCCAGCTCGCGGCTATAACTTTCAATGAACAATAATAAATCTTTCTCAGGGCGCGGCGGAAATTTCTTTTTCTTATTATTATCTTTTGACTCTGTCTTTTTAGAGTCAAGGTTCCAAAGATCATCGTATGGAGTTGCTGCTGAAATTGGTTCTTCTTCCTCGACCTCGTCTTCCATTGACCACGCAAGCTTCGGCCTCATCAACGAAGGATCGATATGCTCTTCAATTGCTAATACCGCATCGAGGAATGATTCAACCTTTTGTTTTCCATGCTGAATTTCATATTTACGGATTCTCTCTGCCGTTGCTGCCATGCTTTCGACCATGTCACGTTTCGTATTCTGGAAACGAACATTATTTTTAAAGAAATCACAATGAGCAAGGACATGGGCAACAATTAGCTTGTTCTGGATCAGTGAATTTGAATCCAACAAGAAGGCATAACAAGGATTTGAATTGATAACCAATTCATAAATTTTAGAGAGGCCTAAATCATAGTGAAGCTTCATTTTATGAAATTGCTTCCCAAAGCTCCAATGAGAAAATCTCGTTGGCATTCCATAGGCACCAAATGTATAGATGATTTCTGCAGGACATATTTCATACCTCATCGGATAAAAGTCCAGCCCAAAACCTTTAGCGATTTCGGTAATTTCAGAAATGGCATATTCCAGTGACTTTTGATCTTCCGACACCATCTCTCCCCCTTTCACCTCTTACAACAATGTATGAGAAAAAAAGGAGAAAGATGAACAGGTTAGAAACTTTACTGCTGCAGTTGTTCGGTAACAGAAAGGCTCAATAACCTGTCATTTTTCACATCATGGGCGACTTGCACAGTGATAATAACCGGTTTTTTATTAATACTGACCTTGTATTGAAATGAATCAAGTACCTGGCGATCGTCTATCTGCTTCCTGCCCATATACTTATAATTCCGGATTGTCTCATCGGGAAAATCTTCCTTGATTACCTCAGTAGCTATCTTCCCATACTTTTCGTAATCAGGACTTTGAGTATTAATATCCGCTATTTGGATTCCCATTAACAAAATCAAAGAAACAGTTTTGGCGAAAAAATACTTTTTCATCACACACTCCTTTAAGCTGCTCAGCTTTGTATTCAACTTCGATATGTAGTCATTCTATGTTCATTTGAATGCCCAATTATACAGGTAAAACTTGAAAACCCCAGTAAACAAGGTCGTCCAACATTTTCTGAGGAAGTTCCGGTGTCAACTCCATATAATATTATCAACTCCTCATAAGGAGGATTGGATATGAACAAAACGGATTACGATCGTGCTTTATATTACACGCACCGATCCCAATGGGATAACCTGCTCATCCTTATGGTCAGGACAGAGGACCAGTTCCTGGCTAAAAAGATTGAACAATTTCTCCACGCTTACAACTTTGAAAAAGATTATGCTGTTATTGAAAAACGCCTGTATTCCCTGCTCAGATATATCGACCATGCAAACGAAGCCGCCGGCGATGACTACCTGGAAACCGCTGTAACCGGCTCGATTTAACAAGAGAATTCCACCAAAAAAATAACACGGCTACCTATATTAAGGTGCCGTGTTTGTTATTTTTTATGCTGTTTCACATTGTTAATTAATGGTTAATCTTTTTCATGCGGATGGCGGTTCCTGGTCTACTAGGCGATTCCGGACAGCATATAATGCTGCCTGAGTCCGATCTGCCAATTCCAATTTTGCCAGGACATTGGAAACATGGGTCTTAACTGTTTTTTCCGTTATATACAATGAAGCTGCAATTTCTTTATTGCTTTTGCCGCTGGCTATTTCTTTCAGCACCTCGAGCTCGCGCCTTGTAAGCTCATCAAGCAGTTTTCTTTCATGGCGGTTATTGCCGGATAAATGCTTTAAAACAAGTGATGTTGCTTTTGGATGCAGCTGATTTTCACCATCCATGATCCTGAAAATTGCTTTTACCAGTTCGTCTGGCTGGATATCTTTAAGCTGATAGCCCGATGCACCTGCCTCGATGGCTGGGATCACATGTTCCTGGTCCGAAAAGCTGGTCAGCATCATGATTTTGATATCCGGATTCTCTGCTTTGATAATCTTGGTCGCCTCAATTCCGTTCATAACTGGCATGATTAAATCCATTAAAATAATGTCCGGGTTCAATGTCCTCGCAAGCTCTACAGCTTCCTTGCCATTACCTGCTTCCCCGACAATCTCTATTTGTTCCTGTGTCCTAAGGAAAAAAACCAACCCTCTTCTAACGACATGGTGATCATCCGCAATCAGGATTTTAATTTTCATTCCCATCCCCCCTTTGATCATATCGGGATCCTTACAATAATCAACGTTCCTTCTCCAGGTTTACTGAGAATTTGAAGCTTACCCCCGAGCGAGTAAGCCCGCATTTGCATGCTTTTCAATCCAAGCGATGGAAGTTCCTTTTCCGGATTAAAATTAAAACCTGCTCCATTATCCTGAATCGTCATTTCTGCTAGTCCACTGGAGGTTTCCAGTGTTAAGTGAACAAGTTCGGCCTGGGAATGTTTTTTACAATTGGCCAGCGCTTCCTGCCCGATTCTCCAAAGAGCTTCTTCCACTTTCCCTGGAAGGCTTGAAACACCAATTACCTTCGTTTCAAGTGGCAAAACCAGCATCTCTGCATAACCCGAAAGCGCGCAGATGATCCCGTTCTCAAGACCACGGGGGCGCAATTGCCAGATCAGCGCCCTCATCTCTCCTTGAGCTTCCTGCGCCAGATCCTGTATATACGAAAAAGTATCTTTCAGTTCCGGAGTATCCGCCATTTCTGTGCCAGCACTTGCCGTCAAACTCAGTGAAAAAAGTAGCTGGTTCACTGAATCATGCAAATCCCTTGCCAGGCGGTTCCGCTCTGCAGCCAGTGCAAGCTCCTGCTCCTGCTGGGCAAGCCTTATCCTTTTTATTGCCGTTCCAATCTGGAATGCAATTGCCTCAAGCAAGGCGAGTTCATCCTTTTTGAAGTGGGTTTTATGTGGTGAGCCTACATTCATGATTCCGAACTTTTCATCTCCTGCTCTTAACGGAACAGTCGCATGGTGGGTCAAACCATTCGTTTCGCCTGTGTTATTGTTGATTGCATCCTCAAGCCTTTTACATTCAAAGATGTTCGTCGCTTTATTTAATCTTCCATCATTATAGCGGTCGACACACCAGCAGCCACCCTCGCACATAGGAGCAAAATCGTCCATG
The DNA here is from genome assembly GCF_047739415.1 of Mesobacillus sp. Taxonomy (GTDB): domain Bacteria; phylum Bacillota; class Bacilli; order Bacillales; family Cytobacillaceae; genus Mesobacillus. The sequence continues at coordinate 57,215 of NZ_JBIQOE010000271.1, forward strand.
GATAATGCAGGAGGCAACTCAACCTTTGCAGCCAGATGATAGTCGCCCTGAGCGTCAATCAGAAAAATCCAGCCCGCCTCGAGACCTGTTATATGTAGCAGCCTTCTCAATACCTCTGCCAGAATACGATTAAGCTCTGTGCCCTCGTTCAATAGTTCAGCGATTTCCTTTAAAATGCCGACATCTGAATTCGCTTTATCCCCAGCCATCCAATCCCCCCATTTTCATATATTATATCTCTAATCGGAAAATTCCGCTTTCGAAAAAAGTCTGAATTCTTTCTCGGCCAAAAGTCGTACCCTGATGACTATTTCTTATCTATTGAGATCCTTTGGTTCCGATGCGAGTTTACGAAACGAAAAAGTCCGAAGAGGGAATTCCCTCTTCGGACTCTGTCTGTCATTAAGCAATCGGGTAATTCTGGACAAGCGGATGGATGACGATTTCATCAATCAGCATATGTTTCGGAGCGGATGCCATATAGACAACCGCATTCGCGATGTCCTCCACCTTCAACCAGTCATGCTTCTCTGGAAGACCTTGTTTTGAGTCTGCGAAATAAGTATCAACCATTCCCGGATTGATGGTCCCAACACGAATTCCGTATTCTCTGACTTCCTGTGCAAGTGCTCCGCTGAATCCCTGGACAGCATACTTCGAAGCTGTATATGCGCTTCCGTTTGGAATCGTATATCTGCCCACATCCGAAGATATCGTGATAATTGTGCCTGATTTACGTTCTTTCATATGAGGCAGTACGGCTTTCGCACCAAGGAATACACCCTGAACATTCACTTCGAATAGCTTTTTCCATTCTTCAACCGATACTTCCTCGGCGAGTTTGAAAAAGCCGATACCCGCATTATTGACAAGTACGTCAACCTGGCCGAATGTTTCCACCGTTTTTTCAACGAGGTTTTTCACCTGCTGCTCCTCGCTGACATCAGTCTGGACCGCAATGACATCAGAAAAACCTTTCTGCTTCAACTCTTCCGCAGTTTTGTTGATTTCTTCAGAGCTTCCTGCAACCGCAAGTTTCATTCCCTGTTCAGCCAATTTCACGGCGATTTCCTTGCCGATTCCTCTTGATGCACCTGTGACGATTGCGACTTGTTCTTTTAACAATGTGATTACTTCCTTTCAGCTGTTTCTCTTAGTTGATTTACAGGTTCTTTGCTGCTTCCATTTTCTTTTCAACTACCTCCATGAAATCCTGTTCGATCTTTTGGAGTTTCTGCTTGCTTTCAGCCAGGCTCTTATCGTTCACACCAAAATAAAACTTGATTTTCGGTTCAGTTCCAGATGGGCGAAGGCACACCCATGTGCCATCCTCAAGATAGTATTTGATGACGTTTGAAGAAGGAAGCTGGATTTTTTCTTCCTCGTTGTTTTCATTCACTCGTACACTTGTTAAATAATCTTCCACTGCTGTTACTTTCAATTCACCAAGTTGCTTAAGCGGCTCCTGGCGGAATACTCCAAGTGTCTTCTGAATCAATTCCGCCCCTTCTTTTCCTTTTAACGTCAGGGAACGAAGTCCTTCCTGGTAGTAACCATACTCTTCAAATACACTAAGAAGCGCTTCGTATAAGGACATGCCCTTCTTTTTGTAATATGCACAAACCTCGACAGCTAGCATTGCCGCCTGGACTGCATCTTTATCCCGGGCGAAGTCGCCGATTAAGTAACCATAGCTTTCTTCATAACCAAACAGGAATTTATACTCTCCTGAGTCTTCATATTGTTTAATTTTTTCAGCTATGAACTTGAAGCCTGTCAGGACATCGATTGTATCGATTCCGAAAGACGAAGCGATTTTGCGGCCAAGTTCGGATGTGACGATTGTTTTGAACACGGCTCCATTCGCTGGTAAGGTTTCTTTCTCTTGCTTTTGCGTCAGGATATAGTGGAGCAGCAGTGCTCCCGTCTGGTTTCCTGTCAAGACAACATACTCCCCATCTGGATCTTTTACTGCAATTCCAAGACGGTCAGCGTCCGGATCTGTGGCAATCAGCACATCCGCATCAATTTTCTTTCCTTCACGGATTGCCAGTTCAAATGCAGCATTCTCTTCTGGATTCGGGCTTTTTACGGTAGAAAACTCAGGATCAGGGAGCTCCTGTTCCTTTACTATTGTGACATTCTGGTATTTCAGATTTGTCAGGATATCGCGCACCGGCCTATTGGCAGTACCATGCAACGGTGTGAAAACCACTTTTACATCTGCTTCATCTGCCAGCGTCGGATTTTCGGAAATCGTCATCAGTTTCTCGAGATAAGCGCGATCCACTTCAGATCCAATCATCTTGATCAAGCCTTTTTCCTTCAACTCTTGCTCGTCCATTACCTCGATGGATAGTTCATTTTCAATTTCATTTACCTTGGCGATCACTTCATCAGCACTATCTGGAGGAAGCTGGCCGCCATCTGGACCATATACCTTATAGCCATTATATTCTGGCGGATTGTGACTTGCGGTTATGACGATTCCTGCATAAGCGTGCAAGTGGCGGACCGCGAATGACAGCTCCGGAGTAGGCCGGAGTTCTTCAAAAACATATGTCTGGATTCCGCGCGTCGCTAATGTTTTTGCAGCCTCCATTGCGAATTCAGGTGATTTATGGCGAGAATCATAGGCAATCGCCACGCCACGCTGTTTCGCTTCAGTCCCTTGTTCTTCTATGTATGCTGCCAGGCCGGCCGATGCCTTGCGGACAGTGTATAAGTTCATCCTGTTGGTACCAGCGCCAATTTCACCGCGCATTCCACCAGTGCCGAATTCCAGGTTTTTATAAAAAACCTCTTCTAAATGCTTTTCGTTTTCTTTAAATGAGTCAAGCTCAGTTTTAAGCTCCGGATCCAATCCGGCAAAACCAAGCCATTTCTCCGCTGTCTTTTTCCAATCCATCAAATGACCTCCCGTAAATATGATTTGAAACTTACAGCTAATTATAAAACAAGATAGAGTCGGATTGATAACTTTAATGCTAACTTGTCAATTTGTTTTCGAATTTTTAAATTGTTGAATTAATGTCTTCTTGCAATCTCTATATTTCCTATCTCTAATAAAGCCGACGATTTTTGAGCGCAAATCACTCCTATTGGTGACCTCTTTTTTTTGGTTTCCGGGATTTTAGGGCATCAATACGCCTTATTGGTGACCTCTTTTTCCGGTTTCCGGGATTTTAGGGCATCAATACGCCTTTATTGGTGACCTCTTTTTTTGGTTTCCGGGATTTTAGGGCGCCAATACGCTTTATTGGTGCCCTCTTTTTCCGGTACCAAAGATTTTAGGGCGCCAATCGGCCTTATTGGCGACCTCTTTTTCCGCTCTCTGGAATTTTCAGGGGCCGAGAGCAAATCGGAAAATGTGACCTCAGCCAATTCCAATACATTTGAAAACACCTGGGGAATCCAGCTCTTTTTCCACAGGTGCTGCAACTTATCTTGCTTCTACTTCTTATACTGAATTCGATAAATATCATGCCTGCGGTCTTTCAGCTGGCGGACTGTGCCGTCCTGGCGCTGACGTCGCAGAATTTCCAGGTCGACATCGCCAATCATAACCATTTCGATATTCGGGTTCGTCTCGCCGACAATTCCGTCCCTGGCAAATTCAAAATCAGATGGTGCGAATATTCCGGACTGGGCATATTGGATATCCATGTTTTCTGTTTGTGGCAGGTTTCCAACCGTACCCGAAATGACAGTGTAGACCTGGTTCTCGACCGCTCTCGCCTGGGCGCAGTAACGTACCCGCAGGTAACCCTGGCGATCCTCCGTACAAAACGGTGTGAAAATGATTTTAGCTCCCATATCAGTGGCAATCCTCGCGAGCTCCGGGAATTCGATATCATAACAAATCTGGATTGCGATTTTGCCGCAGTCTGTATCGAACACCTTCAACTCATCGCCGCGGCTGATGCCCCACCACCTGCGCTCATTTGGCGTGATATGAAGCTTATATTGTTTATCAATCGTTCCATCGCGGCGGAACAAGTAAGAGATATTGTAAATTTCGTCATCTTCTTCTTTTACCAAATGTGAACCGCCAATAATGTTGACATTATAGCGGACAGCAAGATCGGTAAAAAGCTCGATGTACTGCTCTGTATATTCTGTCACCCTGCGCACAGCGAGCGATGGTGATTTCTCATCCATGAAGGACATAAGCTGTGTCGTGAAGATTTCCGGGAATACCGCAAAATCTGAGCCAGCATCCGCAGCAACATCCGTAAAGTATTCAACCTGGTGAGCCAAATCTTCAAATGATTTGATTTTTCTCATCATATACTGGACAACGCAAATACGGACAGGGTTGCTTGTTTTATAAAACCGCTTTGACTTAGGCTGGTAGTCAACATTATTCCATTCCATTAAGGTAGCGTACTTATTCGACTGGAGGTCATCCGGCAAATAGTTGGGGTTAATCCTCATCAGCGTGAAGTCATTCCTCAACTGGAATGAAAGAACTGGATCATATATCTTATGCGATGCGACTTGCCGCACATATTCACGAGGTGACATTTCTTCCGCGTGAAGATGGTAATTCGGGATCCTGCCACCGATGATGATACTTTTCAAGTTCATCTGCCTTGCGAGATCCTTCCTTGCTTCGTACAAACGGTAGCCAACCTTCATCCTCCTGAATTCAGGATGAGTCATGACTTCAATTCCATATAAGTTATAGCCCTCTGGATTGTGGTTGGTAATATAGCCTCCATCTGTGACATCGTCCCAGCTGTGGCGATCATCATATTCATCAAAGTTAATAATCAGACTAGAGCAGGAACCAACCACTCTCCCATCATATTCAGCGACAAATTGGCCTTCTGGAAAGATTTCAAGATGGCTTTCCAGCTGATCCGGCTTCCATGGCTCCATACCAGGAAAGCAGCTGTTCTGCATTTTGATAATCCCATCAATATCCTCTTGCTTTGTATTGCGGATGATCATTCTTTTTTCAAATTTGGACAAATCCAATTCACTCATATGATCCTGCATCCTTTCTTTCATAAAAATGTCGCTTTTTTAAAGCATTTACTTACTACTTATGTAAAGTAACGAAAAAACCTAAAAATCATCATCGTATCCCTTTACCCTAAATTTATCGGATATAACACTCTTTTTAGCTTCTCCCTTTATATTGGGAAAAATTATTTCACATAATGTTAATTG
>NZ_JBIQOE010000272.1:0-3469 GCF_047739415.1 Mesobacillus sp.
TTGGCAAGCAAATGGGCATTTACACCCCTCATCGCATCGAGTCCTTCGATAATTCCAACATCCAGGGCACCGATCCGGTTTCAGCGATGATTGTTTTTATCGATGGCAAGCCCGAAAAAAGGGAATACCGCAAATACAAGATTAAATCAGTCAAAGGTCCGGATGACTATGAATCGATGAGGGAAGTCGTCAGGCGCAGGTATACACGTGTCCTGAAAGAGGGATTGCCGCTTCCGGATTTGATTATCATCGATGGCGGAAAAGGACATATCGAGTCCGCGCGTGATGTCCTGGAGAATGAACTTGGAATGGATATTCCGATTGCCGGCTTGGCCAAGGATGACAAGCACAGGACCTCCCAGCTGCTGTATGGTAATCCGCTGCAGGTAATAGAACTGCCGCGAAACAGCCAGGAGTTCTACCTATTGCAAAGAATTCAGGATGAAGTCCACCGGTTCGCGATAACCTTCCATCGCCAGCTAAGAGGCAAAAGTGCCTTTCAATCACTGCTTGATGATATTCCAGGCATTGGTGAAAAGCGCAAGAAAGCTTTGTTGAAGCATTTCGGTTCGGTAAAAAAAATGAAGGAAGCCTCATTGGAAGAGTTGAACGCTGCCGGCCTGCCGGCAAATGTGGCAGAAGAGCTATTTCAGAAATTACAGAATTAAGGTAGCATTCTATTTTCAGGTGTGCTATAATGATAAAAATTTCATATAGCTATCACTTTAGAGCATTAAAGTGTAGATAGAGGTGCGAACTTCAAGAGTAAAAGTCAGGAGAATTGTAGGATTCGGAGATGGACTTTGAAAGGGGATTTTCGCCGAAGTGAGGAAATTCCTATCAATTTTCTCGCTGGTCCTTCGTTGAATAAACGCTGGATTGTCAAGATTGCCATCTTGGAGTGCTATCTCATGTTGCAGCGTATATACACGTTTATCAAGCAATGGGAGCCACTTCCATTGCTTTTTCTGTTTTTTAAGGGCTTTTTTAATAGAAGTCTTTGGGAAAGATACATATGCGGCGTAGCCATGAAACTCTATTAGAGGCAAAATACAGAATGAAGAGGCAGGGGAAACTTATGGGATTGATTGTACAGAAATTCGGTGGAACATCGGTTGGCAGCGTCGAAAGGATCAGGAACGCTGCCAGCAGGACAGCGGAAGAACTGCAGAACGGCAATAATGTGGTCGTTGTCGTATCAGCAATGGGCAAGACGACGGACCATCTTGTCGATATGGCGAATGATATTTCCAGCGCGCCATCAAAAAGAGAGATGGATATGCTGTTGACCACAGGAGAGCAAATTACGATCGCACTTTTTTCAATGGCATTAGCGCAAAATGGCATTGATGCGGTTTCCTATACAGGCTGGCAGGCGGGGATCAAAACTGAACCTGTCCATGGGAACGCCAGGATTGTTGATATCGACACGGACAGGATTGCCCGAGATTTAGAGAGTGGCAAGGTGGTCATTGTCGCGGGATTCCAGGGAGTTACGGATGATGGTGAAATCACCACGCTTGGCCGCGGCGGCTCAGATACCACGGCAGTAGCCCTTGCGGCGGCTCTGAAGGCTGATAAATGCGATATCTATACCGATGTGACAGGCGTGTTCACGACCGATCCAAGATATGTGAAGAGCGCGAGGAAATTGCTGAGCGTTTCCTATGATGAAATGTTAGAGCTGGCCAATCTGGGGGCAGGCGTGCTCCACCCGCGTGCGGTGGAATTCGCGAAAAACTATGGATTGCCGCTTGAAGTAAGATCCAGCATGGAAAAAGAAAGAGGCACGATCATCGAGGAGGAGAATGAAATGGAACAGAATTTAATCGTACGTGGAGTAGCGTTTGAAGACCAAATCACGAGAGTATCAGTCCTTGGTGTAAGCACTTCATTAAAAGGACTTTCAACTATATTCACAACACTTGCACAGAACCACATCAATGTCGATATCATCGTTCAAAGCCGTACAGAAGCAGGGTTAGCGAATATTTCGTTCTCCATTAAGAGTAACGACCTCCCGGAGGCACTGGACGTATTGGAACGCAATAAAGAAGCATTAAACTATCAAGCCGTCGAATCCGAAACCGGCCTGGCAAAGGTGTCGATTGTAGGTTCCGGAATGGTTTCAAATCCAGGAGTAGCCGCCAAAATGTTTGAAGTCCTTGAAGGACACGGTATCCAGGTGAAGATGGTAAGCACATCTGAAATCAAAGTCTCCACGGTGGTTGATGAAAAACAAATGGTAAACGCAGTAGAATCATTGCATGAAGCATTTGAGTTATACTCCGAAGCTGTTAAGACGAATTAAGCAGGAGAAAGATAGCTTTCCCGGTGCGTGCTATTGGGAAAGCTATTTGTGTGTATATGTGCCCGGTTTCGCCAAAAGGAAGAGCAACCGGGCACATAAAAGGTAAATATGTTCCCGGTTTCGCCAACAGTGAGAGCAACCGGGAACATAAAAGGGAAATATGTTCCCCGTTTCGCCAAAAGGAAGAGCAACCGGGCACATAAAAGGGAAATATGTTCCCCGTTTTGCCAAAAGGGAGAGCAACCGGGCAAATCAAAAGTGATATGGACTGGAAAGTGGTAAAAACTTCGGCCGATTTTGAATATAGCAATCAAAGAGTCACTGCGCCAAGATAAGCGGGTTCAATTCAATAAGTATCAGTCATAGTAAAAAAGGTTACTGCGACCTCTGATTGAGATTCGGACTCAGTAACCTTTGATATATACCCTTAGCTTTAGTAAAGAAATATTCTGTTAAACCGGCTGCTTTCCTACACTATTCGCCAATCGAATCATTCTTATCCCATTTGATCGTGAACAGGATTTTTGATGACTTTTTATTGGGGTGTTCGAAGGCTTCGGCTGTTACTTTTTTCTGTTGTTCCATTTGTTGGGCGATGAAGCCTGATTCTAGCTGGAATGTGGTTTTTGGGTTGTTTTTCAGTCGGGAGGAAATTAGCTCGCTGCCAAGTTCAAGCACCATTTCTCTTCGGGCTTCTTCTTTGATGGTAAGTGTGCCCCAGCCGGCATCCTGGAAAAAGCGGATGGTTTCGTCAAGAGTTGCTAATGGAAACTTTCGCGCAAGGCGTTTTCCGGCCCAATATAGGATTTCTGGCGTATCTTTGCCGAGTAATTCCGGCAGAAGGACTTCCCTGATCAATTCGTATCCAAACGCAGGGACAGCCAGTGGCACGCTCTTAGTTTTTTGCTCAGAAGTAGTTATTTCGCTCATGTTCTCCCCTCTTTCTATCACTCTATTATAAACAATTTGCCGCGAAAATATTAAATTAAAAAGTTGTTAAATTTTACTGGGCATAAAAAATTCTATAAAATTTTTCCATGTTTATACCATACCCGAAACTTTGGTATCCAAAAATTATTGTTCCGGAAAATTTTATTCAACTGTGTTTAACAGGCAATAGTATTATTTTAATATACTCTTTAACGCGTTGGAATAATT
>NZ_JBIQOE010000273.1:0-10860 GCF_047739415.1 Mesobacillus sp.
ACCCTTCTGGAGTTTTAAAATAATTTATTCAACCGTAACAGACTTAGCCAGGTTACGTGGCTTATCAACGTCACAGTCGCGGTGCAATGCTGCGTAGTAAGAAATCAATTGCATTGGTATTACTGAGATAAGAGGTGTTAATAGGCTGTGCACTTCTGGGATGACGAAGCGGTCTTCATCTGTTTCCAGTCCATTCATGGAGATGATGCACGGGTTTGCTCCGCGGGCAGCGACTTCTTTGACGTTTCCACGGATGCTTAGGTTAACGAATTCTTGTGTTGCAAGGGCGATAACCGGTGTGCCTTCTTCGATCAAAGCAATTGTTCCGTGCTTCAGTTCTCCGCCTGCGAAGCCTTCAGCCTGGATGTACGAAATCTCCTTTAGCTTCAACGCGCCTTCAAGTCCTACGTAGAAGTCAATTCCGCGTCCGATGAAGAATGCGTTTCTTGTTACAGTCAGGTATTCGCGAGCGATGCTTTCGAATTCTTCCTTGTCATCGCAAAGAGCTTCCATAGCTGTCGCCACGATTCCTAATTCCTGTACAAGTTCAAAGTCTACTTCGTGTCCAATTCCGCGAGCTGTTACTTCTGCTAAAATTGCAAGGACAGCAAGCTGTGCTGTATACGCTTTTGTTGAAGCAACTGCGATTTCCGGACCGGCATGAAGAAGAAGAGTGTAATCTGCTTCACGGGAAAGCGTTGAACCAGGTACGTTCGTAATCGTCAATGCTTTATAGCCCATTTCCTTCACCTGAACAAGAACCTGGCGGCTATCCGCAGTTTCTCCGCTCTGGGAAATGAAGACGAACAATGGCTTTTCAGATAGAAGCGGCATGTTGTAACCGAACTCACTTGAGATATGGACTTCAACAGGAATCTTCGCCAATTTTTCGATGAACTGCTTGCCAACAAGGCCGGCATGATAGGAAGTACCCGCAGCGACGATGTAAATGCGGTCTGCATCCTTCATAGCCTTAACGATATCAGAGTCGATTTCAAGTGCACCCTCGCCATCCTGGTAGTTCTGGATGATTTTACGCATCACAAGCGGCTGCTCGTCGATTTCCTTAAGCATGTAGTGCGGATATGTTCCCTTTTCAATATCACTTGCATCAAGCTCTGCTGTGTAAGGAGCGCGTGAAATTACTTCTCCTTCAAGGTTCTTGATTGTCACTTCGTCCTTAGTGACAATGACCATTTCCTTATCCATCAGTTCAACATACTGGTTTGTTACCTGGATCATTGCCATCGCGTCACTAGCAACAACATTGAAGCCATCGCCAAGGCCGACAAGTAGCGGGCTCTTGTTTTTCGCCACAAAAATCGTATCTTCGTTTTGCTCATCTATAAGGGCAAGTGCATATGATCCATGTAAAAGTGTCAGCGTCTTACGGAACGCTTCTTCCAGGCTCAGACCTTCCTTTACGAACAGTTCGATTAACTGAACGATAATTTCAGTGTCTGTTTCACTTTTCAATTCGACATTCTGCAAATACTCGCGCTTCAATAGATCATAGTTCTCGATCACGCCATTGTGTACAAGAGTCAATCTGCCAGTTGAGCTCTGGTGAGGGTGAGCGTTCACCTTGCTTGGAGGACCGTGAGTAGCCCAGCGAGTATGGCCGATACCAGCGGTCGCCATTACATCATTGTCCACTTCGTTGCGAAGGTCCGCAATGCGTCCTTTTTCCTTAAAAACATGAACTCCCTTTTCATTCATGACAGCGATTCCCGCAGAGTCATAGCCTCTGTACTCAAGCTTTTCCAGACCTTTTAATAAAATCTCTTTCGAGTCATTATTTCCGATATATCCAACGATTCCACACATAACTTCTTTTCCTCCTGTACGACAGGGGGCAAGAAGCCTCTTTTATAGGGGCTCTTGCCCCCTTATCTCATATAATTGGTTTGAGGTCAGACTTTATTATCTAATCCTCGCTATTTTTAGCATCCCCATCTCTTTGTGCATTAAGTTGCCTTAATGTTTTAAAGATGGAATTCGCGGCTGTGCTTTCAGCCGGGAGGCATCCGCCGAAACTTCGATAAACCTCCACCTCGTCAACTAATCCACATTTACGGTCAAGGATTAGTCCTGGCGCTTTAGTTTTCCATTGATCTACCTCTGCCCACCTTTCGATAAAATCGTTTTTTAAGGCTCTTGTTGCACAAACAGCCTTATTTACAAAAACAGGATTATCATACATGATACTGATGCATCCGTCAATAGAAAACAAAGGAAAACAGCCTTCCCGTACAATTACCCTTTACAGGCTTACTAAAACTTCCCTTCATAAATAAATATGCATAAGGGCTCTTCTTTGTGCCGAAGCCCTCATGCATATGACTGATTCCTATTCTTTTAATCCCATTTCTTCTTCAACAACGACAGCAATTCGTCTTACATATTCTTCGCAAAGCTCTGCTGTTGCAGCTTCTGCCATAACGCGTACCAATGGCTCTGTACCGGAAGGACGAACAAGGATACGGCCGTTGCCGTTCATTTCCGCCTCAACCTGTTCAATCACTGCTTTTACCTTCTCATTATCTGTTACGTGGTGCTTATCAGTTACCCGAATATTTACGAGAACCTGAGGGTATTTTTTCATTTCTCCAGCCAGTTCAGAAAGCGGCTTGTTTGTAGCTTTCATGATATTGGCAAGCTGCAGGCCAGTAAGCAGGCCATCACCCGTTGTGTTGTAGTCAAGGAAGATAATATGGCCCGATTGCTCGCCGCCGAGATTATAGCCGTTCTTCTTCATCTCTTCAACGACATACCGGTCGCCAACAGCGGTTTGGACACTGTTCACTCCGTTTTCCTCAAGACCTTTGTAAAAGCCAAGGTTGCTCATTACAGTAGAAACAACTGTACCCTGCTTCAGCTGACCTCTTTCCTTTAAGAACTTGCCGCAAATATACATGATTTGGTCGCCATCAACGATGTTCCCCTTTTCATCAATCGCAATCAGGCGATCGCCATCTCCATCAAACGCAAGCCCAAGATCTGCATCCTTTTCTTTAACGAATGCTGCAAGTGCTTCAGGATGAGTTGATCCAACACCATCATTGATATTCAAACCGTTAGGTGATGCTCCCATCGTGGAAGTATCGGCATCAAGATCAGCAAATAAATGAGTAGCCAATGAGGATGTTGCTCCATGTGCGCAATCAAGCGCAATATGCAGCCCGGTGAATTCTTCATCAACTGATTGCTTTAGATATTGAAGGTACTTCTGGCCGCCTTCAAAGTAATCATTCACTTGGCCAAGGTTAGCGCCTACAGGACGAGGAAGCTCATCCACTTCCATATCCATCAATTGCTCGATTTCATTCTCTTGATCATCAGATAACTTATATCCATCCGGGCCAAAGAATTTGATGCCATTATCCGCAACTGGATTGTGAGATGCAGAAATCATGACTCCAGCCTGCGCGCCAAGGGCCTTCGTCAAATACGCTACCCCTGGAGTAGAGATGACGCCGAGCCTCATAACTTCCGCTCCGATTGATAATAGACCGGCAACCAGTGCTCCTTCAAGCATGTGTCCAGAAATACGAGTGTCCCTTCCGATTAAAACTTTTGGGCGATCATGTTCCTTTGTAAGGACATAGCCTCCGAAGCGGCCAAGCTTGAAAGCTAATTCTGGTGTTAATTCGCTGTTCGCAACACCACGTACTCCGTCTGTACCGAAATATTTACCCATTCTTAAAATCTCTCCTTGTATGAAAATTGCAGTCAATTACGCATCTTTTTTCGCAACCGATATACTGGCTTTTTCTTTAGCCAATTTCCACGTTATATTTTGAGGTGCTGTCACCTTCATGTCGACTTCATGATTTCCTTCATCCAGTTGCGACACATCAATCAGAATCTTAAAATCATCGGATGACAGGGCTGAAACAATATCACTCGGCCCAGAAACAGTCAAATTCGTCTGGCCGTTTGCAGGATCAAGGAAGTTCACTTCAAAATCTTCACCCATCCCATCAATTTCTATAGGAACGTTTGAAATGCTTTTCTCGGAAGCCTTTGTGACATTCACGGCCACTTTTACCGTTTCAGGTGATACCTTGACAATTCCTTCACCGATGATGACTGGGAGGGTGATCTCCGTATCCTCATCAATCTTGCTGACATCCACTTCTACCCTGACATTATCAAATCCTTCGAGAACGCCCGGGTCAGCGATGATCTCAGCTTCCTTCGTTTCCAACGTTATTGAATCGATTGTTACTCCGCTTGGAGGAGTTCCTTTTTGGACAATATCAATTGGTACCTTCTTGCTTGAGCTTTTAATCGGGATTGTTACCTCGACAACCTGAGGTTCGACAACGACATTAAGCTTGTTCATATCTTTATCCAGAGCAAGAACACTTGCTTCTCGTGTGATTGTTTCTGATATTTTCCCTGATGAATTGACAGTTGCTTTCACAAAGGTAATTTTATCAACCACATCTTTTGCACCTGTTATTTGGACTTTGCTAGGCTTTACCTCTGGCTTCTCAGCTATATAGCCTTCCTCAACTATATTTCCGCTGAATTCTGCCTCCACCTTGAATTCCTTCGTCACCTTCTCCTGGATGGAAACATTCGCATAACCAGGTTCAATGGTAACGGTCAGTCGATCCGAGACATCTTTAATCGTAATTGGGACTCGCTGATTCCCTAGTTCGGTATCTGTCAAATCGACGAACACTTCGAAATTCCGTAGAGTCTTCGCCTGCTGAACAATATTCTTGGGACCCTGCAGTGTGACAGTAACTGTTTCGGGAACACCGGATACTACCAAAGTATCTGTATCATAAACCCTTTTTACTGGCACGTCTTCAATCGTCGCCACCTTTTCATCTGATGGCACATTCACATCTCCAGGCTTATTTGGATCGTTTTCAGGTACTGATCCAAAGAGCAGGACGGCAAGAACCAGGGCAACCACTCTTATGAACCAGGGATTATCCATCCATTTATCCATTTTTCTTCCCCCTCCAATTCCAGCGGGTAGAAGCTGCCTGCTTGATTCGTGATGGCGAAATCAATTCGGCTGTGAGCAGTTCCCTTAGCGTTTCCCCGCTCAAGTCACGGTAAAGTTCGCCATTCCGGGTAACCGATACATTCCCTGTCTCCTCAGAAACAACGATCGTGATACTGTCGGTTACTTCACTGATACCGAGCGCGGCCCTGTGCCTTGTCCCCAGCTCCTTCGAAATGAACGGACTTTCCGACAGCGGCAAATAACACGCTGCCGCTGCTACGATGTTTTTCTGTATGACTACAGCTCCATCATGAAGCGGTGTATTCGGTATAAAAAGATTAATCAACAGTTCAGAGGAGATTCTTGATTGAAGCTGAATGCCTGTTTCTATGTAATCACTCATTCCTGTTTCTCTTTCAATTGAAATCAATGCTCCGATCCGGCGCTTAGCCATATAATCGGTTGCCTTGATAATGGCCTCCACCATCTTTTCTTCGTCTTCCTCTTCCTGCAGCCCAGATCTGGAAAAAAGCCGCCCTCTGCCGAGCTGTTCAAGTGCCCGCCGCAATTCGGGCTGGAAGATGATGATAATGGCCAGGAATCCCCAGGTCAGTACTTGTTCCATCATCCAGCTGAGCGTATTCAATCCGAAGTAATCACTGACAAACTTTACGATCAGTATGACAAAGATCCCTTTTAAAAGTTGGACAGCCTTCGTCCCTCGAATTATTGCAATCAGCTTATAAATGACGAACCAAACCAGGAGAATGTCAACAATATTAGCTAGATATTCTAAAAAATCGAAATCCGCAAACGACATTGCACTTCCTCCAGTAGTTTAGTAAGGCTCCTTCTGGAAGTCTTTAAACTTCTAAAAGGTTCAATCAGCCCTTTTGTAAAGCTGTTTTCGTAACCAATGGGAAAACAGCCTTTTGTAAAAAAAAAGCGGAAGATGACCAATGCACTTCAGCCTATAAACAAAGATAACTTTCTTATTATAACATAAGCTTTGTTCAAATTAATAATGATGTCATCTGCAGCAACCTTGTCTGTATACCCTCATTCAATCCTTTTTAAAAGGACCCTTAAAAAACAGCCATTCCTACTGGAATGACTGTTCCTTTTCATCGTTCTCAAAAAGATCTGCTGTATTTTTGGCGGTCTTCTTTAAATGGTACCAAATCCACTCGAACACTTCATTTACCTCTGTTATTTCTCCGGTGACATTGCCAGCTGAAGCCATGTATTTCTCTCCGTTGATGACAGTAACATTCCCCTGTACTTCACCTTCGATTTTCACCTTGCCATTCCTGACAACGACATCACCCTTGACGACTTCCCCTTCAGGCACGATAACTGTATCATTTTCAACGATCAAATTAGGCTGCTTCGATACGGAAAACTGATGTTCTTCGTTCCATGTTGATAAGATGCTGCCGGTCATTAACGCCAGGAAGAGTGAGGCAGCTGTCAAAAGCGGATGACTCCTGAACCAACGCTGGATTTCCGTCTTTTTCTTTTCCTTTGGCAGGCCGGCCATTACTTTTGAAGTAAAATCATCAGGTGCCTGGATGTGAGAGGTGCTCTGAACAAGAGCGATTGCTTTATTCAGCTCCCTGAAGTATTCCTGGCAATCTGAGCAGCTTTGCAGGTGCTCTCTTAAAATCTTTTCATTTTCTTTGGAGATTTCTTCATCTAGGTATTCATGCATATAGTCGATAATTTGTTCGGAACATTTCATATTATTTCACCTCACCTTATACGTGTCGCAACTGTTGCCTTAAGGCTTCTCTTCCTCGATGGATCCTCGTCTTCACTGTGCCAAGCGGCAAATCCAGTATTTCACTGATCTCATTCAGGCTAAGTTCTTCAATATACTTTAATACGATGACTGACCTGTATTTATCGGGTAGTTTTGAAATTTCTTTTTGGATCGTATCCTGTAATTCGATACTTTCAACCTCATCCTCTGGTAAGGGTGTTTCAGATGGAACTTGGGAGTACATCGTCAAGCCCTCTGTTCCAGGCACTTCCGCATCAAGAAAATAATCTGGTTTCTTTTTGCGAATTCGGTCAATACATAGGTTTGTGGCAATTCTATAAAGCCATGTTGAAAACTTCAAGTTTTGATTGAAGCTGTTAATATTGATATATGCACGGATAAAAGCCTCTTGTGCAATATCCTCTGCCTCATGCCGATTCCCGAGCATACGGTAGCAAAGCTGAAAAACCTTGTCCTTGTATACCTCAACAATCTCTCCATAGGCATTCTGGTCTCCCTTGATTACCTGTTTTATTCTGTGTTTTACGATTGTCTCCATTATTTTACCTCCGCGCTTCATGCGGCTAATCGATATACGAATCGATTCCGTAAAAGGTTTCGTTTTTTTTATAAAAACTTTAATTATGTATGTAATTGACAATCATCTATTAACTGACTTATTCTTGCAAAAAAAGTCTAAAAAACACGATAAGTTAATATTAACAAATTATTACCAGTTTGGTTTAAAAAGTTTTTTCAGGGGTATAAATGGACTATATTTCAGTGAAAGCGAGGAAACAATCAATGTGTGCAGAAACGTTGTTGAAGGATATTGAAAATTGCCGTAAAGAGATGGTTGAATTAGCCGCAAAAACCTCGCTGTCAAACCAACGGGTTGTTGATATAAGTACTAAACTCGACCATTTACTAAATAAATATTATCACTTATCATCAAAAAATACATTTCTATATTAATAATAAGAGAGCAGCAGCCAGACATGGCCGCTGCTCCTATTTTTTCTCACTAATATGAGTCTATTCCAAAACTACTGGAGCATTACAAAAGTTTCTCTCCAAATAAAGACCCCATCAACGCGACTGCTGCGACAGCTGTCTTGTTCTTTTCATCAAGAATTGGATTCACTTCGACGAATTCAGCTGATGTGATGATTTTTGCTTCAGCCAGCATTTCCATAGCCAGGTGGCTCTCACGGTAACTGATACCTCCGGTTACCGGCGTACCGACACCAGGAGCATCTGTTGGATCCAGCCCATCCAAATCAAGTGAAAGATGGACGCCATCTGTCTTATCTTTAAGGTAGTTGACTGTTTCCTCTATTACTGTAGCCATCCCCAGTCGATCAATTTCATGCATCGTGAACACCTTGATACCAAGCTCCTTGATTAAATCCTTCTCACCATCATCTAAAGCACGTGCCCCAATGATCACAATGTTTTCTGGTTTAACCTTTGGTGCATACCCGCCTAACTGAGTCAGCATTTCATGTCCTAATCCCAAGCTGGCAGCCAGCGGCATTC
The DNA here is from genome assembly GCF_047739415.1 of Mesobacillus sp. GTDB lineage: Bacteria > Bacillota > Bacilli > Bacillales > Cytobacillaceae > Mesobacillus. Next base: position 8,271 of record NZ_JBIQOE010000273.1, read on the forward strand.
CGTGGATGTTCCCTGATGGTGAAGTATCTGCTGTATTCAAGTCCCCATGCGCATCATACCAAATGACACCCAGATTTTTATAATGCTTGGATACACCCGTCAAAGTGCCAATCGCAATGCTATGGTCGCCCCCTAAAACAAGCGGGAATGATCCTGATTCAATAATCTTGTCTACTTCATCAGCAAGCAAGCTGTTTTTTTCCGCCACTAACTCCAAGTTGCGAAGATTGCTGTTAGGATCAATCTTTACCTCTGGCCGGCCAACTGCTATATCTCCCAAATCCTCTATCTCATCAAATAACACTCTCAATCTTTCATTTATTCCAGCATAACGGATTGCACTTGGGCCCATGTCGACTCCCCTTCTCATCTGACCCAAATCCATCGGCATTCCAATAATCGAAAGTTTCTTCATTTATTTCTCCCCCTAGCTTTCTCTCATCTACTCCTTATTTTAAACGCTTTCATTTGAATGACTCAACTGGACAATTTCATGAATATATATACGGTTTGGAATTGAGTGAATTTACGGACTGGATTTGCAAGTTCAGTTCATGACACCAGAACGATGGGGAGATCGATGGGAAGATTGAACAACTTCGGCGAAGAGTTGCAGCTGATCCCGCCCTCGAACTGCACTTTCTTAACAGCTTTGAGCTCTACTACCTGATACCTGTCACAATTACTGCTTTTTCTTGACAGCTTCGGGCTCCTCATCCTGATACCTGTCACAATTACTGCTTTTTCTTGACAGCTTGGGGCTCCTCAACCTGATACCTGTCACAATAGCTGCTTTTTCTTGACAGCTTCGGGCTCCTCAACCTGATACCTGTCACAATTACTGCTCTTTCTTGACAGCTTCGGGCTCCTCAACCTGATACCTGTCACAATTACTGCTTTTTCTTGACAGTTTTATCACCTGCTCCTGCAAAGCTGTCTGAACACTGACCTATTACTGATATCTCTGACTTAAAAAGGAGAAATTCCACCAAAACTGTTAGGAGGGAATAATAAAAAAAGCCATAAACCCGATTGGATTTATGGCTGAAATGGTATTTATGTAGTGTGATGGTGGAGCCTAGCGGGATCGAACCGCTGACCTCCTGCGTGCAAGGCAGGCGCTCTCCCAGCTGAGCTAAGGCCCCATTTGGAGCGGAAGACGGGATTCGAACCCGCGACCCCAACCTTGGCAAGGTTGTATTCTACCACTGAACTACTTCCGCATAATTTTATTATAATAGATAAAACCCCTAAAAATAAAGGATTAAGTTCATTCTTAGGGGTCTTAACATGAGTGAGCCATGAAGGACTCGAACCTTCGACCCTCTGATTAAAAGTCAGATGCTCTACCGACTGAGCTAATGGCTCAAAAATGGCTGGGCTAGCTGGATTCGAACCAACGCATGACGGAGTCAAAGTCCGTTGCCTTACCGCTTGGCTATAGCCCAATGAAAAAATAAAAAGGACATTAATAGCTTGTCCAATTTTAATATGTATTAAAATGGTGGAGGGGGACGGATTCGAACCGCCGAACCCTGAGGGAGCGGATTTACAGTCCGCCGCGTTTAGCCACTTCGCTACCCCTCCACAAATAAGTGCTTCTGACCTAGGTAGATGCTCAAAATCCCTTCGGGATTTCTCGCATGCTTCCGCTGAAGTTAATCAAGGAAGTAAGAAGCATGGTGCCGGCAAGAGGACTTGAACCCCCAACCTACTGATTACAAGTCAGTTGCTCTACCAATTGAGCTACACCGGCATAGTGTGTAGAAAATATATGGTGGAGGATGACGGGATCGAACCGCCGACCCTCTGCTTGTAAGGCAGATGCTCTCCCAGCTGAGCTAATCCTCCATTATTTTGTTCACTGATGTCTTTTTAAAGGATAATTTTTTCGCCTAAACGAAAAAATTCTGGTGACCCCTACGGGATTCGAACCCGTGTTACCGCCGTGAAAGGGCGGTGTCTTAACCGCTTGACCAAGGGGCCATATAATAATATTTTCAGAGCTTCCAAGCGGGCTCGAACCGCTGACCTCTTCCTTACCATGGAAGTGCTCTACCTGCTGAGCTATGGAAGCATTTTGCTGCCAGCTCAAATGACTTTCGTCATTTAGAGATAATGGCTCCGCAGGTAGGATTCGAACCTACGACCGCTCGGTTAACAGCCGAGTGCTCTACCACTGAGCTACTGCGGAATAATGGTAAATTAACATAACTCTTGCAGATGATTCGGCTGCCTCATCTTAGAAGTTGTCCAAGATGAAAAAGCATCATCGCCCGGCGGCGTCCTACTCTCACAGGGGGAAACCCCCAACTACCATCGGCGCTGAGAAGCTTAACTTCCGTGTTCGGTATGGGAACGGGTGTGACCTTCTCGCTATCGCCACCAGACTATTTAATTGAAAGGAAAGTATTTATTCCTTCAAAACTAGATAATGTGTAAGAAGAAAAAGAAGAACGAGTAATCTATTTTGGTTAAGTCCTCGAACGATTAGTATCAGTCAGCTCCACACGTCACCGCGCTTCCACCTCTGACCTATCAACCTGATCATCTTTCAGGGTTCTTACTAGCTTGCGCTATGGGAAATCTC
>NZ_JBIQOE010000274.1:0-22878 GCF_047739415.1 Mesobacillus sp.
TTTTCGAAACGGAAACATACAGCTGATTCAAAAGAGGCTGTACTCATCTTTCCGTTAACAACTGGAACCTTCGTTATAAATTTAAACCTTCCTTTATTGTAATCCAAAATATGATCGAGGGTTGTCATCCACTGACTTAGGACTTGTTGATTAGCAACAGGCGCGTTTGATAAAATAGTGTTTACCTTTCGACCATCTAGCTCCAAATTGAATAAAATAGTTTTAAGGTTATATTGATGTCCCTTAAACGTCACACTTTTAATGTACTGTCTAAAAGGAAGTAAGTTCGTGAAGAGTATTTTAGCTGAATTTAGGATTTGGAATTTTTCTGTTTGTCTGGAGAATATACCTGCACTTATTTCAAACTGAACATTGGTATGGTCCATATTTCCATCTGGCAGGACTGAAACCTCCGCATCAAAATTCACTTCTAACTTTTTGTTCAACTCCCGCGACATAGGGGCAAGCCAGGATAATTCCGAAAACATTAAATTATCTTCAATATTTTCGTAATACTCCTCATTATGTAAAATATCCTCTATACCATAAGCCTCCACGTTGAGGGTTTTTGCGGTTGCAGAATATTTAAATGCAATTTTTTTTAGGCCAACCCGTTGTTTTTCAAGTGTATTCTTAATTTCTATAATTTGGTTCTCTTGCAATTGAGGACTTGCTAGCATATTCTTTCTCCTCTCGATAATAAGTTAAAAAAAAGACTAGTTCACTTACCTACTAGTCCAAAACACTAATTAGGTAACTGGCTGGCATAACAAACTAAATTGTCTTAGCCCCTATAGTTTTGCGTCTTCACCTTTCAGCGAATTTGCCTTTATCTATTAAATGATAGATATTTTTTCTTCTGTTACCATAAAATTCTGCACCATTATATTACATTATTCTTACCACCTTTGTCACAAAATGTCGAATACATTACTATTTTCATAAGTTCACTTATTTGTAACATTTTATATAGTAATAAAGTATTAAATTTTACTCTTGCCCCAAAGAAACGGGAACCATTTCCTTGGGGCAAGAGGCGACGAAAGTCGCACTCTTGAGATATTGTTATATCGCAATGCTTTCTTCTGCTTGAAGAAATTGATACTCTTCATCTGGAATAATGTATTCATCTGATGCGTCTGTTTCCAAACGGAAAAGATTTTCAACTACAACCTCTTTTCCATTTCGAATGACGTCGAGGATCAACACATCGCCATTTTTTAACTTAGCAGCTTTTTCGCCTACTTTTAGCCATAACCTTTTACCATCTGATATATGGATATATGACTCTTCCATCCCTACTATCGAAACAACCCATTGCTGCGGTCCTTCCATTTCATCTGCAATCTTCGCAGAAGCAAATGATTCATATCCCGTAAGCGGAAGTAGCGTTGTTTCCTCGAGGTCTGTAATCTGAATACAATCTTCTCCAACTAAATCCTGGCCTTGGATTGGTTCATTAATTTCAAAATCATGTTCGTAAACAATCTCATCAACGAAACTATCCTTCCAACCTATTGAATCGGCCATTGAAGACTCAAAGTTTAATTCGCCCTTCAACTCAGCAAAAAGTCCCTCAGCTGCGTCATCTAATTCGGAAAGTTTCACAACCGTAGGATTTTCTGTTGGAATTAAAACAGCAGCCGTATCATTCATAGAATTGTCCGAAGGAAGAGTTTCTTCCTCCATACAATACCATTCTGCTACCTCATCAAAGTATTGATTGTAATGCCTTATTTTTAATTCTTGCACATAAGCAAAAAGAAACAGCTCTAGAAAGATATAGAAATGAACTAACATTACCATTATTAATTGCGATGTCATTTTTTTCTCCCCTCAAAATAATTCAAACGCCAATTGCCCAGATACTGGTGCATTTCGTTTTTTCCTCGGGCTTTTCTCAGCCTTGATTTCAAATAAAGATATTTGTGTGTTATCAACGGATTGAGCTACAACTCTTTCCGCCTCAGTCAGATAATCAACCACTTCACCGTCCGGAATACAATCAAAACCAAATGCTTCAATTAGATCCACCGTAAGAATGTTGTTGTTTACCATAAAGCCATTTACTAATCCTTTTTCAATATTTGCTGTAATGGTAGCCACTTTCCGGATCAATACATTCTTTGATGACTCCGATTCAATTTGCTGATTTACCCATGCAACAAATTGTTCTTTAACCGACAAGGCCTTTTGTTTCTTTTTACCGATACCAGCTAAGATTTCTCTGGCCCGATCTGACGCTTCAGCAACCCACTCTTCAGTAGAACCCTTTAAAACTTCGCCTTTTTTAATCGACTGAATCAGCATAGATTGAAGATCTCCATCATCCCCTAACATGGCATTTAAGCCATCAGAGCTGACATCACCATTGATCGCTCCTGCTGCCTTATTTTTTTGTGCAATTAGTGTTGCCATCTGTTCTTGAAAGGTATCTTTATAAGAAAGATAGTATAGACGGCATTCCTCAGTTTGCCCAATTCTCCAAGCGCGTCTAGAAGCTTGGTTAATGGTAAACAGGGACCAACTGAACTGATAAAAAATAAGCGTAGGGGTACAAAGTAAATCTAAACCTACTTGTACTAATTCCTGTGATACGATACAAACATCATAACCCTCTTTTTCAATTTTCTTTTTCAGCCAGTCACTTCTTTTGTTTGTTGCGGTAGTAGAAGTGTCGAGAATACAAACCTTGGCGCCCACTTGTTCAAGCACCTGCTGCAATCTTGGTCGTACATCTCTACCCTCCACACTGGAACCTGTATCCCGAACATAAACTATACTTTTACGTCCTTCTTCGATTTCACCCTTAATGATTTCCTGCAGTTTCTTTTCCTTGTTTAAAATTCGTTCTTTAGGAAAAGGTTCGGGCTTCCAAATCAAGTCGCGGTCTCCCTCATCTGTTTTGATAGAAAATGAAGGATAGGTAAAAGGGTTGTCCGGATAAGCAATCCCTGTCTGCGTAAGCGGCAAATATAATTTGTGGCCATCATCCCGGGATTGAATGGCTGATTCAAAGGTATTAACCATCTGCCGATAATTTCTTCCCAAATCCTCGTCTAAATCAACAAGTATCGTCGGAACATTAATCAGTTCGACAGGATCCGGCCATACGTCTTTTAAACGAACCAACACACTGTTCTGGACCAGGAACTTCGAAAAGACAAATGGAGAAATACCTGGCAAGACTTTTTCGGTTCGTTTAGTTCCTCCGCGGGACTGCTTATTACTGTACTCTCCTTTATCATCGAAATTATAAATGGTTGTTTCGATATTACCGAATTCCTCATTGAACTTTCGCACTTCGGAATATTGATACCCATTTTCAACCATGATGTGAGGAAATAATCTCCACATGAGATAGTAAATATCTTCAGCTTTCCCCCCGAATAGTGTGCCGGTCCCGCCAACAACTTTTTTGCAAGCAGCAGCAAGTGACCCCAATGCATTTCCTTGTGCAGACATCCCGGCTTTCAACATATGGATTTCATCCACTACCAGAAGATCAAAGAAGTTTCTCATTTTCCGTCTTATATACTCAACGGTGGCTATCCGCCTTGGATTACCCACCTGTTTCGGAATTTCTTTTTGTGTATTATGAAGATGTTCCATTAATTTATGATTTCCATCTTTTAAAGCTTGGGTAATTTTCTTTTCAAATTTGGCCCATTCGCTATAAGATGTATACCTTGTTGGAACATATTTGGTCCACAAACTTTCTCCACACTCGCTGCAAAAAGCATTTGCCGGCTTTTGCGCGTTATGAAGTCTTCTGGACTCTCCAAACTCATCTTCATTCATCGTCCTTTTATTTTGTACTTCTTTTTCCTCACCATTTTCATCGGTCTCTATTTGCGTAGATTCAATAACCTGATGGGGTTTACCACAATTTACACAATAGTAACCAAACCGATAAGGAAGTTCTTCTTGAAGAATTTGCTTTTCTGTTTTCTTGTACTGAAATTTGACCGCTGGAACCGTTGCGCAATCTCCCCGCATTGTCGTAAACGAAATAACGAAAAATGTAGGCCTAGTAGGTTTTGGCCTTCCCATGCGCGTCCATGTACTATGAAACTCTATAAGTTGACCTGTTTTTTCAATCACACGGATATCGGCGTGTGGAATGATTTCCTTTATCTCTTCTGGCCATTTTTTCGTTAAACTCGGCGGACACATTAAGCAAACAAAATATCCATCCTTACCTGACATTGTGGCAAGGACATCAGGAACCGCCGTCATTAATGTGCTTTTTCCTGTGCTCATTTCTCCCTGAATTAATGCGGCTTTTTGTTTTTTTAATACTTTAGCTATAGCTGTACTCACATGGGCTTGCACCGGGAATAATTCCCGCTTGTAGCTTGATATTTGTGGATGGACTGGATCAACCAAAGGATTATGAGCTGGTTTTACTTGTTCACTTACCTTTGTCACCATATCATCCATAAAAGTCTGCATGTATGTTGTTAGGTCTGTTATCCCTTCTAAGGAATTACCGTTGCCCATTTTAGGAAATTTTAATTTTCCTTGCCTGATCATCTCAGAAATGATGTCATCTGCCTCCTGTTCAGCTGTTTCCTCATTGAACATTAACTTGTAAATGCTAAATCCGTTTGGAAAAAGACTTTGGTCAAAATAAAAGTCTACTTTCTTCAAACATCCTCGACTTACAAACTCTTGCAAAATAACATCTTTCCATTCAGGCAATATATGTAATCCGAACTTTCCTCCACCTAATACCTGTCTTAAATCATCAGCTGGAGAGCCGTCGAAAGACAATATATAATCTCCATTTCCCAGAAGGTCATCATGGACTATCGCTACTGCTTTGCGATTCTGGTTTATAGTGATTGGAAACTTTTCATATTTCCCCTTATCCGAGAAAAGGCGGAATTGAGAGATAAATTTGTAATCTGTTAATTGCTTTTCTCCATGCCCGAAAGTTAATCCGCCACTGCCTATATCAACTGCTGCTTTCATTGCCTGAAGAGTAGAATCATTTCCGGCAATGATGGTCATTAGCAGTTTTGCTCCTTGCCATTCATATTCTGGCGGTTCAACAGCAAGTGCGTAACAAAAAGCGTTTTGCCACGCTTGCTCCAAATAGATCTCAATCATTTTCGGAGAAACGTTTGTTTCTTGTACTTTATTCCATTCAATCATGCTTGGCCCCTTTTCTCTAAAGTAGATAAAGGAAGCCATAGGCGTTCCCTTATCAACTACAGAGGTAAGGGATACACCTCCCTGTTTAATTGTTTTTAATTAATCTGCTTTGTAATGTTTACAATCGCCCTATCTACTGCTTTCCCGATTGTATCCTGGATTGAAGTTTGAATTCCAAACGGCTGAATAAACGCCCTGTACTTTCCGGCATGAGGGCCTTCATTAATACGAAAAACACCAAAAGGAACTCCCTCAAACCGACTTTCCAATACGATCGTTGTCATGATATTTTCCTCCATCAAGATATTGTTTAAATGACTCTACAACTTCTTTTTTTGCTTCCTCAATTGATCCCTCAAAACTAATGGTTACATTGTGTGTAGCCCCGTTTTTCATATGAATTCGAAACCAATAACAAGAAGAAATATTGTTTACATGCTCGACGAAAAAAATGTATCCGACGTGCTCTTCTAGTTGATATAGGTTACTTTCTTTCATTGGACCTCTTCCCCTAAGCTGTTTTGATATCGTGTTCCTCTTTCTCTGCTTCCATGGCCCGTTTAAATTCCTGAATGATTCTTCCCGAAATATCGCAAATTTGAGAACCATATTTTATCAGTGCATCACTATCGTTTTTGCTCCACGAATTTACATATCGAAAAGAATAATCCGAAGTATCCAGTCCAAAATACGAACAAACTACAAAGGCACTTCCCTCAGCGACTACTTCTTTTTCAGAAGCGGATGATTTTGTGTCATAGCGATGTACTTTGGAATGGACTAATTCATGGACAAGGGTTTTGCACCTATGATTGATACTCAATGAATCACTTACTACAATCCTGTGAGAAGCAGGCTCGTAAAATCCGTTTGCACCTCTAGCATCACCATAAGAGATCGGACAACCATCATCTTTAGCAATCTGCTCTGCACAGTGAAGAATTTGCCTTGCTTCCGGACAATCCCCATCAAGTTTAATAAGGATTTTATCAATAGGAAGCGGCTCCCCTTCAGTTTGTTCATAAGCAAATACAGGAACAGTAAGAAACCCTACAAGCTTTGTTTCTTCCTCGCCATCATCGTTTTCTACTTTTTTAAAGTTAGGTTTGAAAATTTTAATTGATTTCGACCCTTTCTTTACCTTACGTCCTAATTCATTCCACCGTTTAAAAGATGCAATGAAACTGGCATTAGGATATTGTGCTTTAGCCACCATTATGTTCCTGAAAGAGTAGTTCGGCATAAGAGCTTTCATCTCTAGAAGTGCCTTAAACTCGTCTGGAGAATAGGTGAAATTTTTTACGCCTTCTTCAAGGATCGAAACAAGTTCTTGTACTTTATCCTGTACAGATGGTCCCTTGGTTTCCTTCTTTGTTTTGTTTCGGCAATATGCCATGTGGAACAGCCCCTTTTTTCTTAAAGTTTTTATATAAAAAACGAAAATAGGCTTTCCCATTTTCGTTTTTAACCACAACAAAGTTTGCAGAACGCAAAAAAGCCTTTGAGGTTTTGATAGATAAAAATAGCTTAAATGAGCTATTTTTCCATCAACCTCAAAGGCTGCTAAGTTTATTAAGTAACCCGCTAATCCACTGAAGGATTGCAAATAAAATAAAAAAATAAAAATGAATATATTGGTATTATATCCTTTCTTCCGATTTTCGACAAGATGGAGAGGTCTAATTTAAATGCAAATATAGAGTATAGTTATTATTTTTAAAAACCTTTATTAAAATTCTTTTATTCATTCTCAAAATTTGAGAATCCCACTCTCAAATTTTGAGAGTGGGTTTTTCCGATTCTCAAATTTTGAGAGTCGGAAATGTGTGGGTAAACCGATTCTCAAATTTTGAGAGTCGGGAAAAGGGTTGTGGATAACTCCGATTCTCAAATTTTGAGAGTCAGTACTTCAAATTTTGAGACTGGCTATATCAAAATTTGAGAATCAGATAATCAAATACTGAGAGAGGTCTTTGCTTTCCAAAAAAAAGAGAACCTCTTGGTAGAGAGATTCTCCTTGATCTTACATATCCTCGTTTTGTAAACATGAAAAATGGAGTGTAAAGTCCTTTCTTCCCAAGATTTCATTAAGCCATTCTAATATATTAGTTGAATATCTTTCCTCTACCCATTCTTGTGCAAAATCATCGCGGGTAAAAATTGTTACTTCAACTGAGTTTCCTCCAACTTCCTTAAAAGTTGCGGATGTATTTTTTAACCAGGTATCGAAAGAAGGCTTAGATATTTTATTCATACCGAAATTTAGAACTGAATTCCAAATATTTTTATCCTTATCGGAAAATTCAACTCTTTGTTGCCCATCTTCAGAGCTTTTAGAAGTTCCAGGCTTGCTTTCTTCAGATTTTTCTTCAAGCAATTCCTGTATTTCTTTTGGATTGAGTCCTTTATCATCTTTTGTTCCGCTGTTATTATTATTTTCTAACGGACAGTTGAAAGATAGATGGAAATCCATCTCACCAATGGATTCATTCAACCAGTCTATAATCAAGTTGGAATACCGCTCTTTTAACCATTCAAGAGTAAACTGGTTAGGACAGTATATAGTTACTTTTATATGGGAATCAAATTCATTAAATGTTGCATACGTATTTTTAAACCAAGTATCAAAGGAAGGCTTTGATACTTTTTTTTCCGCAACCGATAGCAAAGATGCCCATTGCGTGCGATCTTTTTCTGAAATGCTAGCTTTTTCAAATTCAAATATGGCCGCTTCTTTTTTTCTTTTCCTTTCGGTTTTCAATATGCTTGATACTGCTTTTTCTTCTAGCATTTCATAAACTTCGTGATAAACAAGACTTTCCTCTGTTTCTTTCCCAAGAAGTAAGGGATTCTCAAAATATCTACTAATTTCAGCATCATGTTTTTCTTTTGTTTCAGGTTCTAGTTGCTCTACTAATTCTTGTGGTAAAAATGGAACCAACATCCTTACTTTAATAATTGGACTTTCTTTTGCGTTATTCCGCGAAGGATCTTCCACATAAAACCGGTAGATGAAACCATAAGTTTCTAAGATTTCAAGATATTTGACTACTGTATTACGGCTCTTTTTTACTCTCAAACCGATGTCTTCTATACTTGGCCAACAATAGTCTCGGTTTTCCTTCATATTACAACGTCTTCTGAGGTATGCGTATATCGCTATTGCTTCAGCACCTAAGAACATCCCCCAATAGTCTAGAAGATAGTTATGAAGGATTGTAAAGTTGCCTTCAACAACCTGGGGAGAAGGTCCACCATATGTATCAAGTGTCCACTTTTTTATGGTTGATTCATCGAAATATTTCTTTTCGACGACTGGCTTAAAATGTAAGTGATTTTCGAGTGTACCCTTTTTTTGGCGAACAGGTGTTGAATTCCCTGTTTTATACTCTCGATAATAAAGTAGCTTCCCTTTACGATTTTTCAGGTTAGTATGTTGTCCATCCATATAAAAATAACCTCCGATTCTTTTCCCCACCGATTTGCGAAAAGAGTCGAAGATTTCATGCTTGAAATTATATGAGCCCATTGGTAAAATGGGTTATAACTAGAAGCAAAAAAGAAATCCCGCCTCTCCAATTCAACTAATCTACAGCGGCCAAACTGATCAGATTAGTTGAAATCCACAGGTGGGTTTTTTTATGTAGTTTTTTTAAAAATGTTTTTTAAAAGTCTCTTATTTTACCATAATAACAAATATACATGCTGAATTCTATAATATAAATGGCCATTACAATTATTTTGTATATAAGCTACTAGTAGTAAAAAAGGACCCAAGCAAATAAACCGACTGAGGCGCGGCTATTTAGCTAGGGTCCTTCCCTTTTGTATCCAGTTGTGTGTACCTCTATTAAACCACTTTTATATTAACTTTTCAAATGGGTTTTTCGTAACGGTTCAGCTTCAAAATATTTATCTACTTAAAATAAAGCCCTCCATCTGGAGAGCTTTATTTTAAGTAGATTTTATTCACTGATTAGCAAACTAGTTGCAATTGACCTTTATTGTCACTGATGATATCAGAAACAAAATCCTCCTGAAGCAATACTTCAAAAATCGATTCTAACACTTGAACAACAATGCTGTTCCCAGCTAATTTATATAGTGTCGCATTACGTTTATTAGGCTTTGAAGGATATTCTTTCAATACTTCCTCGAAATCTGAATCCTCAAAGCCCATCAGACGCCAACATTCTCGTTCAGTCAAATAACGATACTGAGGCCCATTTAGGCGGATAATGCCCGCGTTAGGACATCTATCCTGACGGGTACTTATTGTCCAGCAGCTGTCCTCTATCACATCCAGACACCGGTATTTTTCTTTAGCGCCTGGATTAAACTCTGCAATACGATTAAGCATACTTGGTACATCGATTAAATATTGAGAACCCTCTACATGATGCTCCAAAAACTCTCGAATATGGCGAGTGGGCTTTCGTTTTAACTGACCGAAATCAAACGCTGATTCCCCTAAAATAGAAATAGTGAAGACTCTTTCTCTTCTTTGAGGTATACCGAAATCCATTGCATTTAATACTTCAAAAGAGTTTTTATAGCCAAGCTCATTCATCCTGACGAGATATTTATTGAAACTTTGAATCATATCTTTATCGAGCACTCCTTTTACATTTTCCCAGACGACAAATCGCGGCTTTTGAGGCCCCATATTTTCGATAATCCTCAACGTTTCCCACATTAGCGATGAACGGGTTTTGTCTTCATCTTTCCCGCCTAGCCGCTTACCTGACCTACTGAAATCCTGACATGGAGAACCGTGTACAAGAATATCGGGTCGTAGGTCATACCCTACAACGGACTGAGGCTTATAAGTGTTATCATATAAAGCGTTATAGGCTTTGACTGCTTTCTCGTCTATTTCAACGTAATCTATCGCTTTATGATCAACACCCAGGTTAATTAACGCTTTACGGGGCGCGCCTATTCCTCCAAATAATTCAAGTATTTTTATCATAATCTCCCACTCCATTTTTTGAAAATTAAAGACCCCTCACATAATTGTAAAGGGTCGCCATTAATTCGTACTTAGACATTTTTATATTCTTCAATCATTGATAAATCATCTAATACATATCCGTTGAAAATCACTTTCAAAGCATCGTCATTCGGTACTTTCCTCTTTGTCAAATCATTGAAGACAAATTGCAGCAATTTGTCTTGTTTGATAAAACGCTTCATTTTTTCAGCATTGTACTCAATCACTTCTTCTTCAAGCTCAAACAAAAGAACGTATGGTTCCTTATACAAGTCGATATAGTTCCCTTCATTCTCGCTGTACGAAATAAAGTCTACTTTAATACCCTCAATGAACAAAGGATGCTCCATTAGAGAATTAAAACAATCATCTTCCCGTAAATCCCCTTTGTATTGGATGGCAATATCCAAATCGCTACCTAAACTATGAGTACCTTTTAAGCGACTACCAACAATGCAAATCAGAGTTGGTTGAAATTCATCCTCACTAGCATTTAGGTAATTCCGGATATGATTCATAACTTCATTCAATAGACGTCCTGGTAAAAAATTTTCAAAACCTTCCACTGTCTTCATTTCATTACCCTCCATTTAATATCAATTAGCATAAGCCAGGGGGATGCAAACCTCACCTGCCTTAAGTTCATGGATTAAAAATCCCAGGCTATGGTCAGTGTGCAATAACCATTTTGATTCTGTTCCTCTCCAAAATAGGGAAGATCAGAGAAATAATCATCTTCTTCTAAGATACTAATATATCTAGCTTTTATTTTGGGTATAATGTCCGCCTTATCCGTTACTTCCCCGGTCCTACATAATTTCTCAACCTGTCGATCGATATATGATTCAAGTAAAAGAGGATAATAGTTTCCTTCTTGGTGATAAATTTTGTATCCTCCTGGAAACACAAAATTCTCCTCGGATTGAACAAATGTGCAGCCATTCTCTAACACATCTGCGATACGTTGAACCGCTTCTCCTGGGCTGTCTTCATACCCGATAATCCGCTCGTGAAGAAAAAGGTTTTCGCGATCCCAAAATCGTGCAACAATTTTATATTCATCAACGCAACCGCCATCTGGCCTTTCGTAATATCCAAACTCAAACGGTTTAATCGAACAAATAGAATACCATTCACTCAACATTTGTTTATCCCGCCCTTTCTCAATTCGAAATAACCCCTTACACCAATTTGCGGATAAGTCCGTCTGGACAGATCACCTTGACTGAAACTTCCCTTTTGGTGCGGATTTTAGTAATGGTTGTTACACTTCCATTGTCATGGGTTTTCTTCTCTTCGGTTGGGATTTTCTTTACCAATTCAAGACCTTGTACCAAATGATAATTATCACCTTCACCGATTTCTCCATTCACGGCGCCAGAAGCTAGTAACAAAGCTAATTGTCCTACATTTAAAGGTAGGATAGGGTCTCCACCAATTTCGAGCTGCCTGGCTTTAGATCGATTCATAAAAGCTTGAAATCCTTTACTGTTGCGAATACCATCCACGTAATCAGCTTTATTGGCTAGTTTGGTATAGAAAGTTTTTAATTCCTCTACCCCTGCCGGCACAGACCATGTTTTTGCTGCTGTTACAAATTTATTGATAGGAGTGACTTTTTCCAGGACAAAATCGTCCGACTCCATCCGTAAAAGGAAGTCATAAAGTTTTTGGTTAAATTCCTTATGCTTTCCTGATTTTTTATTACCTATAAAAATACACTGACGGAAATCATCATAATCCTCATCTGAAAATCGCATCATGCCGACGTTATAGAAATGAGTAGCTAAGAAACGCGCTATCCGTTTATCCGCAAATCGGTAGGAAGGAATAATATATATCATTAATCCTTTCTCCTTCAAATAGCGGGTATTCCGGAAGAGCTCAGTCCATTCTTTTCGGTCTGCAGACTCATCATCTATCCCCTTCATCGTAAAGTCATAAGGAGGATTCAAATACAGGAGCGAAGCAGCATCATTCTGTATGACCATTGATTCGATTGGTGCGTTGATACAATGGTCCAGTAAGGAATGAGCTTTTGTTGCCCTTGATTTATCGAGTTCAACCCCATACGTGGAAATGGTACAATCTGCGCCTTTAAAAGGCGACGCAAGCTGATGAAGAATCTCGCCTTCACCGCATGTTGGATCTAACCAGACGCCGCTTCCTTCCACGTTTAGTAATTTGGTTAAATATTCACCTTGGCGCTCGGGTGTAGCAAAGAAACCGGCCCGAATTTTATTTCCTACATGACTCATAGTGTTAATCCCCCTAAAATATTATTTTTAATATCTGACCAAGTTCTTGATGCCCTTTGTTCTATAAAATCCTGATAAGGATCTCGAAAGGTATCTAGTAAGTTAACAAGGTCAAAAAAGTCTTCCTCCGTAATGGCCGCCTTCTTAAAATAATTTTTTAGATGCGTAAGAGCTACACACTTAAACATTTTGTCTTGCTCAAGATATGCACCATTGATGGCGATGTAAGCAAGAAACGGAAGGCTTTCTTTTGCTTTATTCATAAATGGTTGAACCGCTGAATCATCTTCATAACAATGCGGTAACTCCATCACAAATCCTCCTTAGTAAATGAAAAGAGAGGCATTATAATGGCCTCCCTGTCCTTTTAGCTATTTCATTGGCTTGCTTAGGCAAAAGTAAGTGCAGATTTAACCCCAGGCAAACAATTTTTACAAACATCATCCTCAAAATCCACTACGTTAACGAGGACTTCATGGTAAGTATTATTGCATAAACTGCAACTAGCGATTTCATCTTCATCCCATAACTCAACCCGAATATTTAAGAGAAGCATAAGGTTGTTAAGAGAATCACTTTCTGTGATACCTAATCGATCTAAACTGCACAATTCTTCATCACTAAGTATGTCAAACGAGTCTGTGTGCAGGTACATCTCCAAATATCCTTCATCTTCTGATTCCTGAAACATCGGCCGGAAACCATGAAGGGCTTCAAATTTGTCTTCAAGATACTCATGAAGAATTTCAGCTTGTCCAGAAAAATCCACTCTACCATCTGGTAAAATTACATAGTATTTTTTCATGTGATCTCTCTCCTCACTTTTCTATTAATAAATAAAAAAGCGTTCAATCTTTTTCAAGAATGAACGCTTCTTTAAACCGATTAACTAAAAGGCCACTCACCATTAGGCTCAAAATCTATACTACCTGGGAATGGATCATCTTCTGGTGTAAATCGGTTGCTATTATTTTCTCCCTTGCCAGCGGAAGGATTATTGGGTTCAGCTTCCTTTTTTATTGGTTCAAGGAATTGAACATCTTCAGCTATCACTTCAAGTGTAAATATTGTCTTACCATCTTTTTGATAAGAACCTGATTGAAGCCTCGCCTTTACTCCAACTAACATGCCTTTCCTAAGAAACTTACTACAATTCTGAGCTAGTTTCTTTCCCTTAAACGCTTTGATTTGTATAAAATCAGCCTGTTTTTCACCTTGCTGGTTTGTATATGAACGATTAACAGCGAGTGTGAAAACAGTAACTGGATTTTCTTCCGTGCCACGCTCTTCTGGAGTTTTAGTAAGTCGTCCTGTAAGAATCACATTATTTAGCATCAGCAATACCCCTTTTCTTTTAATGAAACATATTTTCCGTTATGGCCGATGATGACATGATCAAGAACCTCGATTCCAACAACCTTACCCGCATCAACCAGACGTTTAGTCACATCTATATCTTCGCGGCTAGGAGTGGGGTTGCCCGAAGGATGATTATGCCCAGCAATAATTGAAGCAGCGCTTAATTTAACGGCTTCGCGGAAGATCTCCCTTGGATGAACTATTGATGCATTCAGAGATCCTTTAAATATATTTTTCCTACCGATAATTTCATTTTTTGTGTTAAGGAATAACACCTCAAAATGTTCTTGATCTAGATAAGCAAGATCATTTAATAGATATTTTGCGGCATCTTCCGGGCAGCGAATAACATATTTATTTTCAAGCTTGAATTTATTCATCATGCCTGCCAATCCTAAACAAGCAATAATGCGGTCTGCAGTAATTTCACCAACACCTTCATAGGAGAGTAATTCTTCTTTAGACAGCGAAGAAACCCCTTTAATGCCTAGAGCAGCTAATTTACCAGTAACCACAGGATTCGCTTTAGGACCAATCAATACCGCCAAAAGATTTTGAAAAGAAGTATTTTCAGAGCCATAAAATAATAATTCTTCTTTCGCAATAGCAAAGTGTTTGTTCATAAAAGTCACAACAACCTTTCTTAAAGTCTCTTAAAATTTTTTAATAAAATGCGCCCCTGTTACTTAAAAGTTCTAATCTTGATCGATGTCGAAGAAGTAACTTAAAAATGCTTTTTTTGTCCGTTGGAGAAGGGAAGGTTTGGCCGTATAATTAGTGCTTAAATGATACGTATTCTCACCTCTTAACCTCCACATAACCGACTCGCCCGTAGCTTCTTCGACTGCTGAAACAAATGTCAAAACTTCGCGGATAGCTGAATTTTGGTCAACTGATTTCGCGCGAAAGATTCGGCGATCTCCGTTTTTAAAAACCAATTCAGCTGTAACCCGATAGTGATGACTGTTTAACGTGCGAATTTGCTGACGACAATCCTCAACCACATCTCTTTTACCTAATAACTCCGCCATGTTTACTGCCATAAATACCACCCTTTCTGGATAAAAAATTATATAGAAACGCAAAAAAGCGCTCTCCAGAAAGATTCTAATAAACACAAAAATGTGTTTTGAAGAATCGTTCCAAAGAACGCTGCGTTTACTAACATACCCGCTAACCAAATGGTTGCAAAAAATTAAAAAATCAAAAAAGCTTATATTACAATATTACTATTAATTGGATGAGAGAGCAACAAATTTTTAACTGCCCTCACTATATTCAAGCGCTACTTTACTTTTCTTCACCTGACCACCCGTAGATCCGTAGGTGAATTTTTTCCAAAGTAGTTCCACTGGACCAGATTTAAATCGCTTCATCCAAAAAGCGCTTATTGTTAATTGGAATGCGATGATAACCATTGCTACCAATAGATTTACAAGTGGCGGCAACTGGCCATAAAGACCACCAATCTTATAAATTATAAAACCTAATATAGACTGCAGTAAATAATTCGTCATGGACATTCTCCCAACAGCTGCTATCCCCTCTATATAGGATCCTGAGGGAGAGCACCTTGTAATACATAAAGCGTAAAACAACCCAAGCAATGGCCCTCCAAAGGCTTCAGCAATATGCGCATAAAGAAGATTGTTAGGTTCAAAGATTGGCAATATCTTAAAAAACAATCCCAAAACTCCGGCTGCTATCCAGGTTTTTTTTATTTGTTCTGACGTTCCACCAATTGAAACGTGCCAGTTCTTTTTTGCGACTGCAAGACCCAAAATGAACATAGGAAAGATGCTAACAAAGATAAAAGGTATGCTATACAAGTTATAAAGCTGGTTCCAGTCTTCCATATTTTGAGCAACAATTTTCCAAAAACCACTTTGATATGCATTGGTTACTGTTCGGATCACAAGCGAATTATCATAAGGCACTAACGCTGTCTGGCTTATATAAAGGTATAGACCATATAAGCTATTAGGGACAAGCCAAAGGACCACCCCTAACGACAATAATGTATTGGCTTTCAATCGGTAAAAAAGCAACAGTACAAGTCCTAATAACGCATAAATAATTAGGATATCACCATACCAAATGAAGAATGCATGAAAAGCGCCTATTCCCAATAAGAAAATCAACCTTTTTGTATATATTCTATAAGGATTCAGGCCTCTTTTTTCTGCCCCCTTAAAAATAAAGGTCATACTAACACCAAATAATAAAGCAAATATCGGATAAAAACTGGATTGGAATAAAACAAACAGGAAATCATGGACTACATGATTAAATGGTAAGCTCCAGTATTCCGAAGGATTAGAGTCGTAAATTTCAGGCCAACTGAACGAATGTATATTCACAAAGAGAATCCCTATAATGGACAAGCCTCTTATAATATCTAAAGCTTCTATTCTTCTTATCATTTAATTTCCTCGCTAACTACGAATATTTAAGGCTAATTAAATTATAAACAATTTAATTGGATTCACATCCATTAACTTGTTACTTTACTGGTTCTAATTATAATCATTTTTTTATATTTTTTAATGAATAAAAAAGCGTCCTTCGGAAAAGCTAAAAAATGAGGTGATTGCATGAGGAAAATAGTTGATATCAATTCTGTTGCACGACCGATTAATTTGAACAATAGGGAAGAAAAACTGGATAAAAGAAGAAAGGAAATACTTGAAACTCAAAATTACTTAAAAAAAAGAGCCCAAGAGATTTTAAGGAGAAATTAAAAGAGGAAGCCCCCAGGCCCCCTCGACTAGTTTTAGCGTTCAGATAAAGAACTTTGAGCAAGATGGTAATTTGATTTCATTATCCTGCCAATTCGTTTCTGTAAATCACGGTACTGTTGATCAGTTTTCTTTTGACGGTCAGCAATAATATCCTTTTGACTTTTAAATTCTACTACACCAGATTTTTCTTTGATTATCATTGATTAACCGCCCCTTTCGAACTTGCAAACTTTTCATTTTGAGATAATAGACATAATGCATGCATTAATCTATAGATCTCTTTTGACTCAATTATACCATTTTCTATCAATAGCTTCCAGGCTCTAGTATTAGAATCATCGAAATGAAAATTATAAACCCAGGTTTTCTTGTTATCAATATTCATCTTGTAAGATACAATTACATGGCCGGGGTATGGATGATTAAAATATGGTAGGTTCAAACCCTCTGTAATAACTTTTACAACGCCGTAATGTGAAAATTTACTATCGTTTAAGCTTATTTCGGTTGCGGTAATTCCCGATGTCCCAACATCTGCGACTTGATAAAGGATTCGGCCTTTTAGTTCATATAGCGAAAACCCAGTTAAAATATTTAAATCCCGAATATCCAGCCCTTTATTGTGAATGCGGAATAATAGCGTATTCAAATCTTTTAAAAGGTGAATCACATATTCGAATTCTTGCAACAACTCATCTCTTTCGGAAATAAGTCCCTGGGTAAATTCCTCATACTCAGTAGTAATCTTTTCGGTATTTATAAGATGCTGCTCAATGTTCTTCTCTAGGGAATATATTTTGCTTTTATACTCCGCCCGTTCCTGGGCAAGAAAGTCATGAATTAGACTTTGGATCATTTGATACCCCTCTTTAGAGCTGGTGGCATAATCATACAAACCCTTAAAATAAAACTCTCCTTCAGAATCAAGAAAAGCCCCTTTGAAAATTTCATATTCTTGTTTTCGCCACGTTTTATAGGCACCAAGATGAAAATGATCGCTATTGAAATTTGTTAGCTGTGGAAAATAAAATACCATACTTATCAGATACCCAATCACTCCTGTTACAAACGGTGCCACCCAGTTAGGTAAATTGGTAAATGCTAAGATCCAGGGACCAAATACGGCAGCAACGATAGGGAATATGCTCAAAAAAGCCTTAGTGGTAAAAAATGTGAGAATCCCCTGTTGTAGTTCTTTTACTTTAGCAATATCCCTTAATGGAGCGGCAGCTAGCCATAAAAGCCATGGCATCTGTAGTTTTTCATCTATGTAGCTAGACTTAAGCTTTTCAATAACATCATCCATTTTCCTGCTAATATTTAGTAGGCGGCTGTGATAGTTTTTTTCATCCACTTTCATATACCTCCATATCAACTATTAGATATCATACACTAAATTCGGTTACCGTTTAACACCCTAAATTGTGCTATCAAAAAGAAGAAAGAATGAGGAACCCCATCTTCTTTTTGCAACCTCTTTTTTAAATAGCGAATGCTAATTGGCCATTTGTTTTCGTAACAGGTAGTGGATCTAACCCATCATTTAAAATCGAATTCTGTTGCTCCTGCTGCCTTTTCTCTAACCCTTCAGACAATGCTGAAAGAATCAAAAAATTTATTGCGGCTTTTTTAGTTTCTTCAGTAAAGGAACCGTATCTCCACCCTAGCCACTTGTGAACAAACTCGGTTGCTTCCGATTTTGTACGGATTCCTTCTTTACATACAACAAAGGTTACTTTATTCCAGACGAGCTTCATATCCTTAAATTCGGTACAATCCGGAAAGAAGAACAAGCTGGTTTGATTTACCCTTTGTCTGTTTTTCAAAAAAGTGTAAAGTTCCTTTTCTTCCTTGTTCAATTCGATGGTAACATAGAAAACCTCATTTACATTTTTAGTCGCCTTTGTATTAACGGTCTTGTTTGGAAGGAACACCAATTCTCCATCGTATTTCATGGCTTTAGGCTTAATTTCTGAGCGTTCAATACAAATGCCCTCTGTATCTTTCCATGCTTCTAAAACAGCCTGTACTTCATCCTCAGAGATGAGAGAATGACCATCCCTTTCTTGGACAAAAAGTAAATGCTCAAGAAGCAGTCTACGACCTTCTAAAGTCATTCCTCCTGGCGCATAAGAATCAGTAAGCGCCCTTTCGTAAGTTTGAAAGTAGTTGGCGGCTTTAGTTGATTCGTCAGTATCAAATAAGTCAACCTGTGCCGGCTTATCTCTAAATTTTTGGATACGATTATAATGCTGCCTTGGAAAAACTTCGCGATAGCGAATATCATTCCGCATTTGCAGCATGAGAGTCTTCCATTCCAGCAATCCCTCATAGTTGTATCCTTCTTCGATAAATCTTAATAACATCGGATCCTTTCCGCTCACCATTCCACAAATCCAGCAGCCTAAGCGTCCTCCGGATGCACCACAAGAACTTTTTCCTTGCTCTGTTGAAGTTTTTATAGCACATTCAAGGATACCTTCTCCATATTGAATGGATAATTCTTCAGCGGTTACACCGAAGGGCAATGTCCCTCTATTTAATAACTCGAACCAGAGTTCGTCAGCTGTGACAAATTTTATTGCGTGGAAACACATAATTTCATCAAAATCAGAATGTTTAGCCCACAGGGATTCTTCACTCAACTGAAATTTCGAGATTGAAGCTTTTCTCCGAGCCCCTTCTTCATTCCGCACTCCCATATAACAGGTAATAACGGATTTATCTTCTCCCAATCGAACAGGAGCATTAGCGATCCACTCTTTAAATTTCTCTTGGGTCGGTCCGATTTTTAACCAATGGGTACAAGGATGGTGTTTTGTATTCGGGGTTGAAATAAGTGTCCCACGCCCCAAAACACGATACCAAAAATTGTTCTTTATGTTTGGTCTTACTCTTTCTACAACGATTGGAAGGCCTTGGAGAGCAGCTTCATGTTCGATTGTTTTTAGTGTCCGCTCTACATAATCAGCCATGATAGGAGCTTCTACCCCAGTGTCAGAATTCATGATATATACCGTTTTTGTCCTTAGATGCTCAGGGAGTTCTACTAGTACTTCCCAAAGTAGGGTGAGTAAGTATGAACTATCCTTCCCCCCGGAATATAGAACGACCTGTTTACGATTATCAGTAAGATAGTTATTTTTGATTGCCTCTTTAACCTGTTGAGTAGTATCCATACAAATTATCCATCTGCTAAATTAGGGAAATCTCCCGCTAGACAATGTAGCAGAGGATATTCACCCCCCCAATAGACTATAAACCTCTACTAACTTTAGTAGAGGTTTATAGTCTTGATAATTATTAAAAATTTAACTGTTTTCTAAGAGCAGTATTTCCCGCATCTTCAATTACTTTTTATCCACAAAAGCAACTTCCTGTTTTGGTAATGAGGTAATTTCAAAGTAATCCACACCTTTATTTTCGAAAAAGTGGATATCTCCATGATTCCCATCTACCATTAGCGTTTCATTTATAAAAATCCCCTCATATACATTTCCTTTTCGAAAATCGCATAATTTTCCTGTAAATTTACTTTTTTTACATATTAGTTTAATCAAATTCACATCTGCCACATCCCGCTCTTTAGTATAGTATTGGTTAAGTCTTAATTACATCTCCTGACGGCCGGTCTGTACGCTTTGATGTAACAATTTTTCAAATGAAGACAACCCCTTATGCTCCCATTCGATTAGCAGCAATAATACGATTCTTACTATCAAGCAGCTCATATAACTTTCGTTCATCCTCCAATGTCATAACAGAAAAATCTAGGCGAATATCTTTCAGAACTTTAAACTGTTCAAGTTCTCTTTTGGTTATCGTTCCGTTCAGTATATAATGCTCCAACAAATTATGATTAGGAACTCCATACTCTATAAGCATCCATTCACCAATATAGTCATAAATAGCCGATACATCGTATCTAGCCTGGTTAGCAAGAACAGATAAGCTACCATACTTATGCGGTATTGGGAAACGTTCTTCTTTAGGCAATCTTTTTATTCTCTCGATTTCATCTAATTTAGAAATTTGGCGTTTAAGTTTTTCGTAATTGTTGGAATACGTCTTAGCTTGTGGTTTTAGAAGCGATAGTGTTCGAGCCATATCCTCTAAACTCCACCGCTCCGTAACTTCGAAATTCCGGGAAATGTTATTTAGTGCTTTCCCGACTTTGTTGAAGTTCGGTTTCAAATAAAACGTATCTTCTAGTTGAAAGTCTTTAATCATATCCCAATAAAGAATATTCTCCTGGATCTTTTTATTGTCAATTTCAATTACAGGCAACAGAAGTCCTAGGTCAAAGAGATATTCATTTAGTTTGATAATATCTGTTTCATATACTTTTTTTGCTATAAAACGGCCGACCAGCTGATATTTTTCAAATTCATGTCGTTTTACTTCGCTGGATTCTAATCGTTGTTTCATAGCTTCTGTAAGTAGCTTGATTTTCTTTTTTGTCTGCATTAAATGTGAGTATTGACCACTTTCAATAAAGGATTCCATCATCTTAGCAGCAACAAAAGTTTGTTGTTTCGACACTTTTTTGGCCATGTTTTTCACCTCGATATCCCTATAAAAAGGAAAAGGATTTTGGTTTACTCTTGTTCTTTAAAGAAAGTCTTAATTCGCCAGTTGATACCCATCAGCAAAGTGAATAGGTTCTACTTCATTAATGCGAACAAGAGAGCCATACTGCCTGAAGATAATGTCATTTAAATGTCTTTTATTTACAGCTGAAATCTCCCTTGTACAGGTAATCCATTTTCCTTGAATAAGGACTTGGAATGTAACACGGAATACCTGACGTTTTCCGCATTTTTCACCACAATAGTACTCATTTTGGGGCAACAACGAATATACCCGGTCTGTTTTCAAGAAAGTATCAGGTTGATGCTCCCCTCTTTTCACAACAAGCCAAGCGGCTTCATCCAGGATAAGATGGTGAAAAGATACTTCTCCTTTGGCAACTAGTTCTCCATTTTGAAATACTCCTTGTTCAGTGATAACAAAATGGTGCCTACTTGTATAAAAATCGATAGTTTTCATGCGATATCCTCCTCGGCGGGAATTGAAAAAAGATCGTACTCAACCGGATACAGTTCTTCCCGGATAAAATCGATCTTTTTTAAACAATCCACCATTATTAGTTTTTTATTTTTTTTGCTGCGAAGTTGAAGTGTGACAGAATCATTGACCACAACTACTCCACAAGAACCTTTCATGAACAGCCCTCTTGGATCAATCATCTTATAAGAAGGTCTTTTTCTTAAATCTTTTATCCAATCATCTTGCTTCATTTTTGGGTGGGTCATTATAAACTCCACACCAGTGACAATTGCACCCATGCAGCCTAGAGATAGATCAAAAAGATAAGAACCTCCTTGGATATCACCATCAAAATATACGCGATAAGCCTTCATGCTCTCCCTGGGTTGATTTTGAAACGGTTCAATACGAAAGGTAGTACCGTCCATGTGCCATTCAAACCCGTTTTTAACAATTTTAAAATGAATACCTCTTAGTGATAATTCTAATTTTTCAGGTTCAATAGGAGCAAAACATGTAAGTTTAAACATACAACCTTCTCACTCCCGTGCTTTTCATGATTTCTTCTACCATAACAACCAGCCTTTCTTAAAGTTTTTTACGCCCCGCCTTACTACTTTATTAAAAAATACCACCCCCCTAAAAACACAAAAAGAGCCTTTAGGTTAGTCTGATGCGCATAATAAATATGCTCAAAGACTGAAACCCAAAGGCTCCTTAGTTTAGTAGTAAGAAAATCAAAAATCAAAAAAAGAAAAAAACTATATCTAGAGTTTACCATTAAGAGCTGTAACTTATCAAGATGCCTATAAAGAATAAAAGGACACCCTAATTGGATGCCCAGGACTTACTTTCCCTAAAGGTTACGCTAATTACTTTCATTTAAAATGGCTATTAATAAGCTCTGCAAAAGCTTCTTCTTCTGTAACTGTAAGATATATTTTTTCCGCCGCTTCTTCTGAAATATATTTCTTCAAATCCTCATAAATATTCGGTTGATCAATAATATTTGAAGAAACCTCCCTGATACTAGATGCTAAAACTTCCAAATTAAATACGTTTTTACCCTCTGTTTTTTCAATTTTTTCTTTTGTAAGGGAAAATAATTCAACAATATGGTTTTCCGTGCCTTCAAAAGTTACCTTCTTTATAAAATAAAGATGATCGATCATAGTATCCGTATTCATAATATTCACCCTTTAATAATGTTCTAATTCTGTTATTAAATAATATCCAAATATTCTTCTAATAATAATTCTACAAGTATTCTTAAGGTTAAATTGTATAATTTCACAATGAATTTTATAAGTTTTTTATT
>NZ_JBIQOE010000275.1:0-2219 GCF_047739415.1 Mesobacillus sp.
AAAAAATGGGGCGACTGATGGGAATCGAACCCACGAATGCCTGAACCACAATCAGGTGCGTTAACCACTTCGCCACAATCGCCATATCTATATATGAATATTAATTTAAATTAAATAAGGTGGCTCAGGACGGAATCGAACCGCCGACACAAGGATTTTCAGTCCTTTGCTCTACCGACTGAGCTACTGAGCCACTATAGTATTGTTGCCTAAAGTTTGTTAGGCTTCTGTCCTTTGCTCGAATGACCTTCGGTCTTTCTCGCAGATTTCCTAAGAAGCTTACTCAGGATGTGAGCAATCTGCTCTACCGACTGAGCTACTGAGCCACTATGATACTGATAATTAAAATGGCGGTCCCGACCGGGATCGAACCGGCGATCTCCTGCGTGACAGGCAGGCATGTTAACCGCTACACCACGGGACCAGATTGCGGGGGCAGGATTTGAACCTGCGACCTTCGGGTTATGAGCCCGACGAGCTACCGGACTGCTCCACCCCGCGACGATAATATTTAATAAGAAAATGGAGGAGGTAGAGGGATTCGAACCCCCGCGCGGTGTTACCCGCCTGTCGGTTTTCAAGACCGATCCCTTCAGCCAGACTTGGGTATACCTCCGTGTTAAAATAAGCAATGGTGGACCTTGTAGGACTCGAACCTACGACCGGACGGTTATGAGCCGTCTGCTCTAACCAGCTGAGCTAAAGGTCCATGTTTAGCTGGAATGATCTAGGTTGTGATATATCCTAGTGGGTCTGTCCCCATCTCAGAAAGTCTATTCAAGCAGCAGCTCGATGGGTACAACTCGAAGCAAGCTCATAGATGCCTTGCTCGTTGCTCTAACCAGCTGAGCTAAAGGTCCAGGATATCCTAGATTGAATAGGTTCAACCAGATTGAATTTGGTAGCGGCGGAGGGGATCGAACCCCCGACCTTACGGGTATGAACCGTACGCTCTAGCCAGCTGAGCTACACCGCCAAATTATTATTTAAAGTGAATATGGTGGAGCCTAGCGGGATCGAACCGCTGACCTCCTGCGTGCAAGGCAGGCGCTCTCCCAGCTGAGCTAAGGCCCCATATAATATAAGTAAGCATGGTCGGGAAGACAGGATTCGAACCTGCGACCCCTTGGTCCCAAACCAAGTGCTCTACCAAGCTGAGCTACTCCCCGATAAAGAGAAAATATAATGGCGCGCCCGAAAGGAGTCGAACCCATAACCTTCTGATCCGTAGTCAGACGCTCTATCCAATTGAGCTACGGGCGCAAATATAAATGTTTATTAGCTAACTTGGTGGTGCCGAGGACCGGAATCGAACCGGTACGGTAGTCACCTACCGCAGGATTTTAAGTCCTGTGCGTCTGCCAGTTCCACCACCCCGGCTTAAGAACTATGGAGCGGAAGACGGGATTCGAACCCGCGACCCCAACCTTGGCAAGGTTGTATTCTACCACTGAACTACTTCCGCATTATATTCTTTTTGAAGAAATGGTGCGGGTGAAGGGAGTCGAACCCCCACGCCTTGCGGCGCCAGATCCTAAGTCTGGTGCGTCTGCCAATTCCGCCACACCCGCATATTTGATTGAATGTTATTTTACTTTCGTAAAAAACATTGGTGAGCCATGAAGGACTCGAACCTTCGACCCTCTGATTAAAAGTCAGATGCTCTACCGACTGAGCTAATGGCTCGTACAAGTGGTGCCGGCAAGAGGACTTGAACCCCCAACCTACTGATTACAAGTCAGTTGCTCTACCAATTGAGCTACACCGGCATGGTAAATGTAGATTATTTCACTGTGTGAAAAAATCATGGTGGAGGATGACGGGATCGAACCGCCGACCCTCTGCTTGTAAGGCAGATGCTCTCCCAGCTGAGCTAATCCTCCATTTGAAACTGCCCGGCGACGTCCTACTCTCACAGGGGGAAACCCCCAACTACCATCGGCGCTGAGAAGCTTAACTTCCGTGTTCGGTATGGGAACGGGTGTGACCTTCTCGCCATCGCCACCAGACTATTTGGTTTGAGGTTTTATTCCCTCAAAACTAGATAATGTGTAAGAAGAAAAAGAAGAACGAGTAATCATTTTGGTTAAGTCCTCGAACGATTAGTATCAGTCAGCTCCACACGTCACCGCGCTTCCACCTCTGACCTATCAACCTGATCATCTTTCAGGGTTCTTACTAGCTTGCGCTATGGGAAATCTCATCTTGAGGGGGGCTTC
>NZ_JBIQOE010000276.1:0-28246 GCF_047739415.1 Mesobacillus sp.
GGCTATACCCCTCAGCTCGTTTCCGCCGTATGGACAGGTTACGATAAAGGCAAGCCCATTGAACTGACAGTAGAGAAATCTTATGCGAAGAATATCTGGCTGGATTTTATGGAAAAAGCGCTTGATCATGAGCCTGCGAAAAAATTCAAGGCAGCAAAAGGGACTGTTGCCGTCTACGTTGACCCTGCCAATGGCAAGCTCGCTGCTGACGGATGTCCGGTAAAAAGACTGACCTTGTTCGCTGCAGGTACAGAGCCTACTGAGTACTGCACAGATCATTTGGATCATGAAGAGCATAAGGAAGAGCAGCCTAAGAAGGAAAAGGAAAAGAAGCCTTGGTACAAGCGGATTTTCGGGTTGTAGACCATCCTATATACCATACGGTGTCAACAACAATTATCTCACTATAATAAGAAAAAGTTCTTCTTTTACAAAAGAAAAACCCCGGAAGCAAGCCTCCGGGGTTTTTCTCGTCCTAGCATAAAATGTGTTTTACGCTGATATCAGTTTACTTTTTTTATTGCATTTGAGCAAGCCAGATATTGTCACTCGCTGTTAAATGTCACAATTTAGACAAATTATTAGGAGAATTATCCAAATATATTAATTAGCTAATAAATCGCTCTTCAGCTTGTCTTCAGACCGTTCCCACATTCCCGGATCATGATTCTTCAGGAAATCAGCTAGGATCTGTTTTGATTTTTCATCCATATGGTCCACAATGATATGGCGCTTGATCGACTTATCAAGACGGTTCACATGCTCAGGCAGCGATTTGTAGCCGCGGCGGATTTCACGGTTGACGGTCATTTCGCATGCTGTGACACCTGCATAATAAGGGCCTTCTTCCTTCCTGTCAATCGTCACCCAGACAACCCAATATGGCTTGGCATCAGGCACTTCATCTCGGTTAGGGAGAAACTTGATCCCTTTCTCAACAGCACTGCGCGCGTGCATCGCACCAACTTCTACAGCTGCCTCACCCGCATCCACGTCAATGATGACAGGCGAGACATTATCAAGTGTGAGAACACCTTTTCCAAAACCCTTGTGGCCATCCATCGGGTCATTTTTAATAATATTGAAGCCAATATTCTTGCCCTTTTTTTCTTCCATGTTGGAAACCTCCTTAAAATGAATCAGAAAAATAGATTGTATATTCCATCAGTCACAGCCGGAATCAAATAGTAGAAAATCGGCTGGATTGTATATTGGTCAAGTGGCGTGATCACAAGTATCAAGAAAATAATCGATCCATACGCTTCATACTGGGTCATTTTTGCCCTGATGTCCGCTGGTGCCAGGTCCTCGATGATTCGGTAACCATCAAGCGGCGGGAACGGCAACAGGTTGAAGATGAACAGCATCGCATTCAGTCCGATAAAGATATTCAGGAAGTCCAGCAAAAACTCTGGAACCCCAGGCGCCAATCCAAGCATCACAAATATGTACCAGATGGCAAATGCCAGGAAGACAAGAATAAGATTGCTTACTGGCCCGGCAACCGACACGAGCACTCCGGCAAGCTTTGGATTTTTGAACATGAAGCGATTGACCGGAACCGGTCTCGCCCATCCGAATCCAGCGATGAAAATCAAGATTGTTCCCAGCGGGTCCAAATGTTTGATTGGATTCAGTGTCAAGCGCCCCTGTCTCTGGGCGGTCGGGTCGCCAAACTTATACGCAACCCAGGCGTGCGCGAATTCATGGACCGCGAAAGCGATCATCAACGCCGCTGCTACAAACGGAATTTCCTCTAACGAATAGGGTAAGCTCACATTCCATTCCCCTTTTTTATCTTTTCTCTAAAGTATAACTCATTCTTGTTGTAATGTGAAAAAGACAATCTTCCACCGGACTTGCGAATTTTCGCGAATTATGAAAAACTCAATTTAGATTATATCAACCATTTCAAGGAGGCAAAGCAAATGCCATACGTAACAGTAAAAATGATTGAAGGACGCACAGAGGACCAAAAGAAAGCACTAGTTGAAAAAGTAACCGACGCTGTCAGCGAAACAACTGGAGCGCCTAAAGAGAAAGTCGTCGTGTTCATCGAGGAAATGACGAAGAATCATTATGCAGTTGCAGGCAAGCGATTGAGTGATGAATAGAGTGGACTAAAAGCTCAGAGGATTCTGGGCTTTTTTCTTTTATGTGACAAGTTTACTTGTGCCTTACCTTTTCACGGGCACATGCTTCCCTTTCTTGTGACCGTAAACCCCGGTTTCTTCTTTTCACGGGCACATGTTTCCCTTTCTTGTGCTCGTGAACCGCGGTTTCTACTTTCCACGGGCACATAATGTATACTGCCTAACCTAACCCTTCTTCAACTAAACAAAAAACCGAGCACAAAACCCAAATTAGGTCCCATACTCGATTCATAATAAAAATCTTCTTATGCGAACATTTGCCTCGACTTGGTTTTCAAGCCCGCAATATAAGCATAAGCTTCGTCGATTTCTTCGTCGGTGTATTTCTGGCTCTTTTTCACGGTCTGGATTTTTTCCCGGACCTCGGCTTCTGGCAAGTTATCAAAATACAAAACAGTTGAAACGAGTTCAAGGAATCTTGCATTCTGGTCGTTGATGTCGGTCAGGCAGTCGCCAAGGCATGGCATCTCGACGCTGTTCTCGCCAAGGAATTCCTGGCCTGCTTCGGTCAATGTGTAGCGGTACTGGTAGTAGCCGCCTTTCTTTTCCTTCACTTCGTCCAAAAAGCCCATGTTGCAAAGCTCTTCTACCCGCAGTGTAAGTTCTTCGGAATATGGTCCGTAAAAATGGAACTGGAAGCGTTCCTGGAACGGGAATTCCATCTTTTTTGCGATATAGATCATTTTCTGCAGTTTTTTTCTGCCGATGACCTCTCCGGAAACTGAAATGGCATGTATGATTTTAGCGTGGTCTTTTAACAAAACGCGTCAACTCCTGTATCAAATGGTCCCATTGTCTAAGTTCAGCTCAAGAATCTGTGCAATCTGTTCAATCTCAGGGCGTGCTTTCTCCTTTTCCAGGAAATCGGAAGGATAATATAGTTTATGGTCTGTCCGTCTTTTACCTGAAATGGCGTCGACAATATCGGACTCTCTCGATAGCTCACGGATTTCGCCGTTTTTCTTCAGCAGATGGATCGGAAGCCGTTCTTCCTCTTCACCTGGACGGTAAAAGTCGTAAGGCAGGTCTGATGATGAATCGACAACCAGGTAATATTCAGGATCCAGTCCCGCCTGCTCGAATAACACGGAAAGCTTGGCAAGCTTCTTGTATTCTTTAGCAGGATCGAACTCGACATATTTAAATAGATTGCGGTTATTGAAGCGGCGGCACAAATCGCTCAGGATTTCGTCCTCTTCTTCCTCCCAAATCTGGAAATAGTAGAGGAACACGGCTTCATCCAGCTTTAAATAGTCTTCCAGTGTCATGCGGTCTTCAAAAATTGAGTAAAAATGATGCGGTTTATGTTTAAAGGTGTAGTTTTGCTCGTGAAGGTGTTTGGCACGGTGCAGGATTTTCGTCAGGATGACCTCTGCACTCCTTGTCACTGGATGGAAATAAACCTGCCAGTACATCTGATAGCGGCTCATTATGTAGTCCTCGACAGCATGCATCCCGCTTTGCTTGATCACGACTTGGTCCTCGCGCGGACGCATCACACGCAAAATTCGTTCCATATCAAAGTGTCCGTAGCTGACTCCTGTAAAATAGGCATCCCTTTGCAGGTAATCCATCCGGTCAGCATCAATCTGGCTTGAAATCAGGCTGATGACAAGCTTGTTCTCATACGTTTTTTCAATGACCTCAGCGACTTTCTTCGGGAAGTCCGGCGCCACTCTCGACAGCACTTGATTCACTTCTGTATCGCCAAGGATGATTTCCCTTGTAAAATCTTCGTGGTCAAGGTCGAATACCTTCTCGAATGAATGCGAGAACGGCCCATGGCCAAGGTCATGAAGCAGGGCCGCGCATAATGATAATAGGCGCTCCCCTTCGTTCCATTCAGGACGGGATGCAAACGCATTGTCCACAATCCGGCGCGTGATTTCATAGACGCCCAGAGAATGGTTGAACCGGCTGTGTTCAGCTCCGTGGAAGGTTAGGTATGTCGTGCCGAGCTGCTTGATCCTTCTCAGGCGCTGAAACTCCTTCGTTCCGATCAAATCCCAGATCACCCGGTCACGGACATGGACATAGCGGTGTACTGGATCTTTGAAAACTTTTTCTTCAAATAGCTTTTCTTCCGAATATCCCATCGTTCTCCTTCTTCCTGATTAGCTTGTTTTTATTATAGCCTGTTTTGTTCGTCAAATCATCTCGATTTTCTGCAAATTTTTACAAATATTGCATATATCAATGCAGGGTTCTGCTGATTTCCGTTCCAGGCGCTTCGCTTTCTGCGGGTGGCCCGGGGAGCCTCCTCAACGCTTTCAGCGCCTGCGGGGTCTCCCCTGCTCCATGCTCCCGCAGGAGTCTTCGCGCCTTCCACTACAATCAACAGGAAATTCTAATCAATATTGCTTTTTAATCATGCTATTATAAAACGCTTTATCAGCCAAAAATTTCTCCATTACCTTACTTTCCAATTTCCAAGCAGGGTTAAACTAGTTTGCAAGTTTCCCTGGAAAAAAAATCACCTCTAAACGATTGTTTAAAGGTGATTTATATAGGCTTTGTTTAAAAGCCATTATATTAAAAATTAAAAACTTACTTAAGTTTCTTCTGGACTTTCTCCATAAGCTCTTCTTCAGTCAGTGCAGCAACTGGCCGGTTGTTGACGAATGCGAATGTTTTTTTCCTGCCTGGTCCGCAATAAGACTGGCAGCCGATGTCGACAGTCGCTTCAGGATCCAGCTGTTTCAGCTTCGGAATCAATGTTTTAAGGTTTACGGCCTGACAATCGTCGCAAACACGGAATTCGTTTGCCATTTAGGACAACCCTTTCTATAAATACTGTCAAGCGCCAGCACCAGCCTCTCAAGTCACAAGCATTCTCCCTGCAAAAATCAGGAAAGCATGGACGCCTCCGCTTTTCGTTTTAGACTAAAGGGTATTTTACCTCTTATTCAAGATGAATGCAAGCTGTTGAACAGGACCTATTGCTTATCTATTTATATGAAAAACACGTATTTTACGCAAAAAATCTACTATCCTTCCATTATACGATGTATAAGCTTTCCAATTTCCGGACAAGATTGAACTATAAGTTTCTATAGTTAATCAAAGTAAAAGGGAGTTGAAGAAGGATGAAGACACGCCAGGATGCCTGGACGGAAGAAAATGATTTATTGCTAGCTGAAACCGTATTGCGACATGTGAGGGAAGGCAGCACACAATTGAACGCATTTGAAGAGGTGGGCGACAAGCTCGACCGCACTTCAGCCGCCTGCGGATTCCGCTGGAACGCAGTCGTCAGGCATAACTATGAAAAAGCATTGCAGCTTGCCAAAAAGCAGAGAAAACAGAGACAGAGAATCCTAGGAAAAGATCAAGGCGGCAAGAAGAAACTGCTTTACAATCCTCCGGTGCCTACACTGGATGAAAGTTTGACAGGTTCGCTGCCAGCGGTGGAGCAGGAAGAAGCTCAACCAACCTTTGACCTGTCAATGCTCGAACAGGACGACAAGGAAATTGACGCAGCACTTATGGCTGAAATGCAAGATTTAATGAACAAGAAGCAGGAACAAAAGGATTACTCTACTGAAGCAGCTGCAGAAATGGCCGAAATCCCTGTCCAGGAGACACAAACAAGGGTAACCCAGACAGTACAGACACAACCAGCCCGGCA
Organism: Mesobacillus sp.; assembly: GCF_047739415.1. Taxonomy (GTDB): domain Bacteria; phylum Bacillota; class Bacilli; order Bacillales; family Cytobacillaceae; genus Mesobacillus. The sequence goes on from NZ_JBIQOE010000276.1 coordinate 5,782, forward strand.
CACTGTTCCGCCTACCGGCATGACAATGGGACATGTGATTGCTTACCTGCAAAGCCTAAGCGGCTCTTCGCTTCAGGTAGATATTTATAAGAGTGAGAATGAAAGATTGAAGCGAGAAATCAATAGTTTAAGGAAACAAAACGAAGAACTGCAGGGAAAAATAAACAGGCTTGAAGAAAATACGAACACGATGCAGGAAGATTACGAAACACTTATGAAAATCATGAATCGTGCCCGAAAGCTCACCCTGTTTGAAGAAGAGGAACGTTCGGCAACAAAGTTCAAGATGGACCGCAACGGCAATCTCGAAAAAGTAGCGGAATAGAAATCTAGTTGCTAAATAGATAGATGGTAGATGGAGAAGGAGTTATGGCAACAGCCCCCTCTTAAGCTCTTATGAGACTTTTAAATTAGGAACTTGTAAATTTCAATTGTGAAAGGTCTCCGAAAAGAGCCTAAAACAAGCCGGAAAACATTAGTTTTCCGGCTTTTATATATTATTCTGAATTGAGCTCGCTACACCTTTGGCTCAAGGAATTTCTCATTTCGCTCAATGACCCGGTTGTAGTAGTGATCAAACAGTTCAATCTCATGGCCATCCAGGTAGCCTGATACCAGCTCATCGCTGTTGGCATTCAGGAATTTTAAAAACCTCAGCATCACATCCTGAATCGTCATATCAACACCGAATAGTTCGGAAAGCGAGGCCATGACTTCTGGCTGGACATCCGGATAGATGAATTTTGTCTGTTCCCCTTTTTTAGAAGTGTCATAAAACTCACGGATCAATTCAGCTCTCTGACTTCCACTCCCAGTCACACAAAGGTAGATTTGCACGGCGACCCCTTTTTTCAGGCGGCGCTGTGAGATTCCGGCAAATTTTTTCCCGTCAATGCTTAAATCATAGCTTCCCGGACAATAGGAAGCAGAAATCTCCCTTGCTTCTATATCTTTATTAAAATCAGCAAACATTTCCTTGATCAATAGCCACATAGCATCATAGCCGCGGTTGATATCGATCCCTTTTTCCTTCTCAGGCAAGATGAGAGATAAATTCAGGACCCCTTCATCGAGCACGACTGCAAGTCCCCCAGAGTTGCGGACAATATATTGGTAGCCCTGCTCTTGAAGATAATTCAGTCCCTCCTGGAGATGGGGAAGCCTTGTATCCTGGATTCCAAGGACGACCGTGTCATGGTGCACCCACGCTCTTGCGGTAGCCGGGGACTGGCCTGTGCCGACCGATTCGCATAATGTATCATCAGTGCCGAACGACTGAAGAGCATGAAAGTGGGCACCCAGCACCGACTGGTCAATCAATCTCCACTTATCCTGACGCAATAAATTGAGCGCCTCATCCATCGTGATTTCCTCTTTTCTTTCTGTAGCTTATTCGTTGATATTATAGCATATAAGGGAAAATCGGCTTAATTTGTATTCATTAAAAATGCCGATCGAATAATTCGACCGGCATGAAGGAATATTTTATTTAGTAAGTGCCTGAGCTGCTGTAATAAGCGCCAGCTTGTACACATCTTCCTCGCTGCAGCCGCGGGACAGGTCGTTTACCGGGCGGTTCAAGCCTTGTAAAATTGGGCCAACTGCTTCAAATCCGCCTAAGCGCTGAGCAATTTTATAGCCGATATTGCCTGCTTCAAGGCTAGGGAATACGAATACATTCGCATTGCCCATGATCACTGAATCCGGAGCTTTCTTTTCAGCAACAGATGGAACGAATGCCGCGTCGAATTGGAACTCTCCGTCAACGATCAATAAAGGATCACGCAGCTTTGCTTCTTCGACTGCCTTAGAAACTCTTTCAGTTTCAGGAGAAACGGCAGAACCCTTTGTTGAGAAACTGAGCATTGCCACTCGTGGCTCGACATCGAACATCCTCGCTGTCTTCGCGCTTTCAACCGCAATTTCTGCAAGGTCCTGGCTGTCCGGAGCGATGTTGATCGCGCAGTCAGCGAAGACATACTTCTCATCCTCACGCACCATAATGAAGACTCCAGAAGTTTTGCGCACGCCTTCCTTCGTCTTGATGATCTGCAAAGCAGGCCTTACCGTATCCGCAGTGGAGTGCGCTGCACCGCTGACAAGTCCGTCTGCTTTGTTTGAATACACAAGCATTGTTCCGAAGTAATTTTCATCAAGCAGGATTTTGCGCGCTTGCTCTTCCGTCGCTTTTCCTTTACGTCTTTCAACAAATGCAGCCACAAGTTCATCCATCATCGCAAAATTTACAGGGTCGTAAATTTCAACCGCTTCAAGTGAAACATCCATGTCCGCTGCTTTCGCCTGGATTTGTTCAATATTGCCCACTAAAATAGGTGTTAAGACACCGTCTGCAGCCAGCCTGCCAGCCGCTGCTAAAATCCGTTCGTCGAGGCCTTCCGGAAACACGATCCGTAAATTTTGTCCGCTTAATTTGGCTTTTAAGCCTTCAAATAAATCACTCATGCTGACTCCTCCTTTTATCTATACCTCTAGCATACTTTACCAACCCTAAATTTCAAGAATGTTATCGTTTACAACTTAGAAGTCTTTTTATTGTAAATTTTCAAGCATGTTTTCCTGCCCCTTTTACTATTTGCAATCTTTAACAAAATATCCTTTTTCCGCGCAGTATAAACAATCAGGGTTTTATAAACATGACGAATGGAGAAACTATGATATGATAAAGGTATATTGATGATTTTTAGGAGTGATATAAAATGACTGAAGCAGCACAGACTTTAGATGGCTGGTATTCCCTTCACGATTTCCGCACTGTAGATTGGACAACCTGGAAGATGCTCCCTGCAGAAGAGCGCCAGGAAATTATCCAGGAGTTCCTTGGACTGGTAGAAAAGTGGAACAAGACACAGGCTGAGAAACAAGGAAGCCATGCACTATATACAATTGTCGGCCAAAAAGCAGATTTCATGATGATGATTCTGCGCCCAACAATGGAAGAACTGAATGAGATCGAAACTGAATTCAATAAATCAAAGCTTGCTGAATACACAATCCCTGCTCATTCTTATGTTTCTGTTGTCGAGCTGAGCAACTACCTGCCAGCTGGAGAAGATCCATACCAAAATCCGCAAATCCTTGCACGCCTATACCCTGAGCTTCCAAAGGCTAAGCATGTTTGCTTCTATCCAATGGACAAGCGCCGCCAGGGTGAAGACAACTGGTACATGCTTCCGATGGAAGACCGCCGCAACATGATGCGCAGCCATGGAATGATCGGCCGCCAGTATGCTGGCAAGGTTAAGCAAATCATCACAGGATCTGTAGGCTTCGACGACTATGAGTGGGGCGTAACCCTGTTCGCAGACGATGTCCTTCAATTCAAGAAGCTTGTATATGAAATGCGCTTTGACGAAGTCAGCGCGCGCTATGGCGAATTCGGTTCATTCTTCGTAGGAAACCTGCTAGAAGAAGACCGTGTAGCAGCATACTTGAACGTATAAAACTAAAAAATTAAATCCCCAGGCATTTGCCTGGGGATTTTTATGTGCTATGGCAATGAAATTTCCAATTGAAAAGAGTTTTGTATCAAAATGTTCGAGTCATAAAATCAAGCTTTCCTCATATGTATTGAATAGTGAGAATTCATTTTACTTGTACTTCCAACCTGTAAAGCTCAATTTCACCATTTACATAAATAAAGGTGAATTTGAAGGAAAGGAAAAATACTTTTAAGGAGGCTACACAATGACTCAATACAATAATCCCTATTATAACTACAGAACATATCCGCAGATGTACCAGCCGTATAGCGGCAAAGAAGATCAGTCAACTGTTCAAGGCCAGATGGCGCAAATGGGACAAATGGGACAGATGGGACAGATGGGGCAAGCAGGATACCCACAAACAACTCCCTTCCCTGCCCAGTCTGGTGGCGCTATGCCAGGTGTCACTCCACAGGCCCCTGGAATGCTTCCAATTGAAGCATCCTATATAGAAAATATCCTTCGCCTGAATAAAGGCAAGCTCGCTACCGTCTACGCGACTTTTGAAAATAACACGGAATGGAACGCGAAAATTTTCCAGGGAATTATCGAAGCAGCTGGAAGAGACCATCTAATTCTCAGTGATCCGCAAACAGGGAAACGGGTCTTATTGCCGATGATTTACCTTGATTATGTTACATTTGATGAAGAAATCGAGTACGACTATCCTTTCGGCGCAGGCGCAGGATTGACTGCTTATCCACCAAGATAATGAAGTTAAAAGGAGCACACCAAAATGGCGTGCTCCTTTTCATCTTTATTGCATGCCTGCATCTATTACAAGTACTTCACAGCAGCAATCATCAGCAATACCCAGGCTGCAAGGAAGGAAACTCCGCCAAGTGGAGTAATTGCACCAAGAATGCTGATTTTTGTCACACTCAAAACATAGAGGCTGCCGGAAAATAACACGATCCCAATCAGCATCAGCCAGCCTGACCAGGAAAGAAGGGCACTTGCCGGAAGCTTTCCTAAAAGAACGCCTATGATTATAATTCCGGTTGCATGGAACATTTGATATGTAACGCCTGTTTTCCAGGTTTCTAAATATTTCGGCTCAACCTTGCCTTCAAGTCCATGTGCACCAAATGCTCCAAGCGCAACTGCCAGGAAAGCATTGATAGCTCCGATCAATATAAATAACTTCATCACTTTCACCTCTTAAATTTAGAAATCGAAGAGCGAGTCTCCGTTTGCGTTATCTTCCATCTCCAGCTTCTTAGGTTGCGGAATCATTGGTGACGGTTGATTAACCGGCATCTGTGGCGAAGGACTGCTGTGCTGTGGCGGAACAAATTGCTGTGCTGTCTGTTTTACAGGAGCTGCCCCTGGTACTTCATCAAGAACGAGCTCGCAAAGCGTTTTGATCGAGTGGATTCTTTCCCGCTGGACTGCCTCCGACTCCGCTGATTTTGCCCGCTTTAATTCCTCTTCCATTTTCAATAATAATTTTTGCAGTGAAATATTCATCGACTCACCTCCATAGGGTGTTATATATGTATATCCTACGAATCATGTAATAGTTGTACCGTTCCATTCTACAACAATTCACTTGTTTTTTCGACTTTAGGAATAGGTCCTTGCGCAACTTTAATGTTAGTTCCACGTGAAACATGTCGAGATTTGCTCATGAAAAAACTCTGGTTTCCCAGAGTTCTTAACTTTCCAGGTCCTCAATTTGCCAGTCAATCTCTTCTTCCCCTTGCTCTTTCAGCAGTTGATTCACCTTTGAGAACGGCTTGCTGCCGAAGAAGCCTCTTCTTGCCGAGAGCGGGCTTGGATGGACAGACATGATGATTTTATGTTTGTCGTCGTCAATCAACTTTAGTTTACCTTGGGCCGGCTTGCCCCAAAGGATGAAAATCACTGGCTTCTCGCGCTCGTTCAACAGGGTAATCACTTTATCGGTAAAATATTCCCAGCCTTTTCCCTTGTGTGAATTGGCTTCCCCTTCTCTTACTGTAAGGACAGTATTTAAAAGAAGCGCACCCTGCTCTGCCCATTTTTTTAAATAGCCGTTATCCGGAACTTCATAGCCAAGGTCGGCATTCAGCTCCTTAAAGATGTTCCGAAGCGAAGGCGGAATCTTAACACCAGGTTTTACCGAAAAGCTCAAACCATGAGCCTGTCCCTGGCCATGGTAAGGATCCTGACCGAGAATCACAACCTTCACATCCTCATAATCGGTGAACCTCAAAGCGTTAAAAATATCATCTTTTTCCGGATAGATTGTCTTGGTGCGATATTCTTCTATTAAAAATCCTCTCAAATCCAGATAGTAGGCCTTTTCAAATTCCTCTGCCAACAGCGGCTCCCAGCCATTATTTAAAAGTACGATTGTGACCAGCTCCTTTCATTTCTATCAAACTACCCGTTTCCCGAAACTATATGTGAACAATTCCCAGTATGTTTAATAAAGCGTATAACGGTTATATAAATAGTGTAGACGCGGAAAGCTAAAAAAGCTTCCCAAAACTAGTATAGGTAAAAAAATTTAAAGGAGGACGATACAATGATGAAAGTAGAAGTAGTAGAAAACGGCGTACAAGCCACAGAGAAAATCAACTCTCTTGAAGCTGCTGGCTTTGGTAAAGAAAACATTTATATATTCGCACATGATGAAAACCGCAGTGAGCACTTAACTGATGCTACTGAAACAGGCGGCATAGGCTTCAAGGAGCAAGGATTCTTTGATTCCATCGGAAATATGTTCAAATCCCGCGGAGACGAGCTTCGCAATAAGTTTGAATCCCTTGGTCTTTCAAAGCAAGAGGCAGAGAAGTATGAAATGGAATTGGATAAAGGCCGTCTCGTGCTAGTTGCATCTGACGAAAAGTAATCCACTTTGAACGGCAAAATCATAACCGATCCATAGAGATCGCTTATATAGAAACCCCCTGCTGATTTGGCAGGGGGTTTGCGCGTGTATAGAATCATTACCCGAAAAACCTCTGATAAATGCTTCGTGCCTGGGCCAAATCCTTTGTTCCATGAATAAGGGCGCGTCCATCCTGGAAAATGACCATCCTGTTGTCAACCATATCAACGGATACTAAATATGGATTCCCTTTAACCTGATAGCCTAAATCCCTCATTTTTTCAGCCGTTTCCTGCAGATTAAGCTGCTGCTGTTTTGGCGGCCTGATTTGAACAGTATCACGTCCGCAAAGGACTGTCGTCTTGGTCATGTTCTCAACGTCTAAATAAGGGTATTCAGGATGTTCACCGCAGCTCAGGCACCCTGGATCCTTCGCTTTAGACATTTTCATGCTACTGTACTGGTTTCGCCATAAATCAAAGCTGACGAATGACGTTCGCACAGCTTCCCAGTCTTCCACGAGGATTTTCAGCGCTTCCGCTCCCTGGTGGGCAATGACCATCTGCACAGCAGGACCGATAATGCCTCCTGTATCACAAGTCATCCCCTGAAGCGGAACAGTTTTTAGCAGACAGTTCAGACATGGCGTTTGACCTGGAATGATCGAAAAGCTCATCCCAAAGCTGCCAACGCAGGCACCATAGATCCAAGGAATCTTGTTTTTTTGTGAAATATCGTTAATAGCCATCCGCGTTTCAAAGTTATCCGTTGCATCGATGATGAGATCGACTCCATCGACAAGCTCTGCTAATTTTTCAGGAGTAGCGTCGGCGATATGGGCACTGATTTCAACATCAGAGTTGATCGCTCTGAGCCTTTTTTCTGCCGCAGCGGCCTTCGGAAGCTTCTCAGCGACATCTTCCTCTGTATATAACTGCTGTCGCTGCAAGTTACTCGCTTCAACATAATCACGGTCCACAATCGTCAGTCGGCCAACACCTGCCCTGACCAGCAGCTCAGCATTCCCAGAACCAAGTGCTCCAGCACCGATCATCAGTACATGTTTACTGCGGATTTTCTCCTGCCCGGCCTTGCCTATTGGAGGAAACAGAGTTTGACGTGAATATCTTTCTGACATAGGTTTACCCTCCTTGTAAAAAAGCGCGAGCGCCCAGACTGCTCACATGACTGGAACAAATCCTGTCATGCGAGCGGAACAAGGCGCTGGGAATTTCTTGCTTAATCAACCGCCAGATACAGGCGGTATGAAGGCGATTGTATCTCCTTCTTTGATGACTTCATCGTTTGATGAAAATTCTTCATTGATTGCTGTCATTGAAGTGTCAAGCTTTTGGACGCTATACTTTTCAGCAACCATTTCTTTTAACTCAGCAACCGTTTTGCCAGCTGCTTCGATTTCCACTGATTCATGGCCTGCTTCGTCTCGTAGATGGGCAAAAAATAAGATTTTATTCATTGAGATCCTTCTCCTCCGGTTTCCCTGTCGGATATGGGACAGTTTCTAATTGATTGCCGATCCATTCCTCGCCATCTTCCCAATGCTCTTTTTTCCAGATTGGGACGATTTCCTTGATGCGCTCGATTGCATAGCGATTCGCTTCATATGCATCGTTGCGGTGTGGCGTGGATACAGCAATCACCACGGCGATATCCGTGATGTCGAGCTTGCCGACACGGTGTGTAATCGCAACCTCAGCACCATTCCAGCGCTCCTGGATTTCCGTGCCGATTTGCTCCAGCTTTTTCACTGCCATCGGCTCGTATGCTTCATATATAAGGTAAAGGGTTTTTTTGCCCTTTGTCAATTCACGGACAGTGCCAATGAAAGTAGTAATTGCTCCCGCTTCACGCTGGACCACTTTATCAATGACGGATTGAACGTTGATTGGATCTTTCGCTATTTCATAATTCATCAAAATCACCTCAATAAACTGATCCGGGTCAGGATTATAAATTTTTACGGACACTTTTCGTGGTTTCTGCTTCCGGTTTGTCCGTTAGAGCCCTTCTATCGGACACTTTCACCGGTTTCTCTCCCCGGTTTGTCGATTAGAGCCTTTCTATCGGACACTTTCACCGGTTTCACTCTCCTGTTTGGCCATTAGACACCTTCTATCGGACACTTTAACCGGTTTCTCTCTCCAGTTTGTCCGTTAGAGTCTTTCTATCGGATACTTTCCCCGGTTTCTCTCTTCGGTTTGTCCATTAGAGCCTTTCTATCGGACACTTTCACCGGTTTCTCTCTTCGGTTTGTCCATTAGAGCCCTTCTATCGGACACTTTCACCGGTTTCTCTCCCCGGTTTGTCGATTAGAGCCTTTCTATCGGACACTTTCACCGGTTTCTCACTCCTGTTTGGCCGTTAAAGCCTTCCATCCACAATAAGGATATTAAAAATAAACCGGCTCTGGGTTCTCGACGACTGCATAACCGCCAATTTTGGCGACTTCTGCTTTGAAGGCTTCAGATTGGATCACTGACCTTAACCAGATACCCTTTTCGCTGTCGAAAAATGCCTTTGTCATCAGTAAATCGTAATTTTCATCAGCGACCGGGATGAAGTCCAGCCCCATAGCGCGTGCGGCCGGGAAGATTCCGAGGCCTGCTGCATTGTCATTTCCTTTCACTTCCGCGGCGACGCTTAAGTGTGAGAACATTTCACGGTCATAGCCGTTCACATCATCTGCACTCAAACCTGCTTCTTTTAACAACAAATCAAACAATATACGTGTACCGGCGCCCTTCTGTCTGTTGGCATAATCCGCACCCTTCGAAGCGATGTCGCTCACGCTCTCGATTCCCAGTGGATTGCCTTTTGGAAGCAGCCAGCCCTGGGTTCTTTTTAAAAATGGATAAAGGACTGCGTCTTGCCCTGCAAGGAATTTCTTTACGTAGGTAACATTATATTCCTTTGTCTCCGGGTCTAGCAAATGAATGCCCGCTACATGGGCTTCCCCTTTCCTGATTGCCATTAATCCGGCCATGCTGCCAACATGGGAAGAAATAATTTTCATGTCGGTTCGCTGCCTTTTGAGCTGGGATGACAGCAGGTCAATCGTCAAATCATGGCTGCCGCTGAAGACGATCGCGTTCTTGATCTCTTCAACAGGCCTGTATAGCTCGACCTCGACAATGTCTCCTTGTTCATATCCTAGCTCCTCCGGCGGTACGACGAGCAAACCATCTGCACGTACAAGTGACATGGTGACGCCTGCCGCGCGTGTCAGCGGGTTGGCGACAAATTGTCCATCCACATAGCCGATATTCATTCGGACAAAGTCCTCCGCCCCCATCGTGGAGACGATCCTGCGGCCAAGCTTTACCTCGAGCTTTGGCCTTTGCGGTTCCGGTATCCCTAGATATTTACAAACGAGGGGCCTTACAAACCACTCCAGTGCCATGTAAGCGGAAACTGGATACCCTGGTACACCGACGACTACCTTATCTTTAATTTTCCCGAGAATGACCGGCTTACCCGGCCTTGTTGCGACACCATGGGTAAAAACAGTGCCAAGCTCCTCAAGAATATGAACTGTATAATCCTTTGAACCAGCTGATGACCCGGCATTGATGACGACAATATCAGATGTCTCCACCGCTTCCAGCAGTGCTTCCCTGATTTTTTCCGGCTCATCCTTCACAATTGGATGCAGATATGGCTGTCCGCCCCAACCTTCTACATAGTTGCTAAAAACCGTTCCATTAAATTCAATGATCCTTCCTGATGACAGTGAAGAATCTGCGCTGACCAGTTCATTTCCAGTCGGGATGATTGTCACAAGCGGCTTTTTGACGACAGCCACCTCTGTAACCTGGGCCGCAAGGAGTGCCCCGAGGTCAGCTGGACGCAATTGATGTCCCTGCGTGAACAGCATTTCCTCCTGGACGATATCCTCGCCAATCGGGCGGATATGCTGCCATGGTGTTGCCGGCTCGATGATTTCGATTGTCTCATCATCGATTACCTGGATGTTTTCCACCATAATCACCGCATTATATTGAGGCGGGATCGCATTCCCGGTGTCAACGTATTCGAACTGCTCACCCAGTTTCAAATGGAGCGGACGCTGTTCATGTGCTTCATAAGTATCCTCGGCGTTCACGGCAATACCGTCCATCGCGGATGCATGGTAAAAAGGCATTGAAACATTGGCGAAGACAGGTTCAGCAGTAATTCGGCCCAGGGCGCCGGCAGCCGGGATCCACTCTTTTTCATGAGGCAGGTCGAACGCGGCCAGCACTTCATTCCTGGCTTGTGCCCTCGGCTTGTCTTCAAGATAAATTTTTCTGTTATAGCGTATTTTACCCATGATGCGGCTCCCCCTATCTCGTCAAAATGACTGGAACGTATTCGCCTTGTGAAATTCCTTCTTTTTCTGAAACAATTTCTACGATTCCATCGCTTTTTACCAATGTCGTAATCAGGCCTGACTTGCCAATGATCGGCTCGGCCCACCATTCTCCATCCTTCTCCTCAAGTCTTACCCTGATATAATCGGATCTTCCTGGTGAGGAAGCAATATTTTTTACAATCCGGGCAAAAATCCGTTCAGGCTTATGTTCGATTTTCTCGCCCTTCAGTCTTCTGAAAACCCTTTCACCAAACAGCTTGAAGATAATCATTGCGGATGCTGGATGACCAGGCAGTCCAATGACCGGTTTTCCGTCAGCGACAGCAAGGATTGTCGGCTTCCCAGGCTTGATGGAAATTCCGTGGACAAAGACGCCTGGATCTCCAAGTGACTGGATGACCTCGGTCGTATAATCCTTCGTGCCGACTGAGCTTCCTCCAGATAAAATCAAGCAGTCAGCCTGCTCATACAATTCGCGGGCTTTTTGGGCGAATTCCTGGTAGTCATCCCTGGTGATTCCGCCATAGATAAGTTCGATATCCCACTCATTGACCAATCCCTTGACGGTCAAATAATTGATATCGCGGATTTGGCCTGTTTCCAGTGTTTTCGTTTCAAAAGGAACAATTTCGTCGCCTGAAGAAAGGTATGCAGCCTTCAGCTTTCGGTAGACTTTAACCTCGGAAACACCAAGTGCCGCCAGTGCTCCAAGCTCTTGCGGCCGCAACCTTGTCCCTTCAGATAATAGGACTTCTCCTGCCTTGATGTCTTCACCTTTTCTGATGACATTCTCGCCTGGTGCGATTTGCTTGTACGTATTCAACAGCCCGCCGATTTCCTCGCAATGCTCGATCATCAGCACGCTGTCACTGCCTGGTGGCAGCATTCCGCCTGTCGGTACGTATATTGCCTCGCCCCTGCCTACTGGCTTGACCGCTTCTTCTCCCATATGGACCTCACCGGCGACATTCAGGAAGCCTGGCATTGATTCAGATGAACCGTATGTGTCACGGGCGATGACGGCATAGCCATCGACGGTCGACCGGTCAAAACCAGGTACATTCTCACCTGCAGTGACATCCTCTGCCAGAATGTAGTGAAGCGCCTCATCAAGAGGACGGATTTCAGTATCCGTGATCTTGCCAATTTTCTCATCAATTAACGCAAAGGTCTCCTCAACCGTTTTCACTTTGAAAAATTGCATGCAGACTTACTTCCTTTCTAGCACCTGAAAACTATTCTCCGGATTCTGCCCATTTCTTTGCATCTTCATATTCCTCGGGATGGTTCATATTGAAAAACACCAGATCAAGGCTGCCCTCGAAATAGAGCTGCAGATCTGCCTCATCGAGAAAGCGGACATTCAGTTTTTCAAGCATATGCCTGATTCTCAAATTCCCATCTTCAATGCATTCCTTAGCTTCTCTTGCTACCCGTTTTTGATATGCCGCAAAAAGCGGATGCTGTCTGCCATCACTGACCGGTACGACTGCATCGTGGTGTTTAAGCGCTTTTACAAGGCTTGAAGCTAACTCTGAGGATACAAATGGCATGTCACAGGCTACGACGAAATTTTCCTCATAGTCTGATGCCTCGAGTCCTGCATGGATTCCCGCGAGTGGGCCAGAACCCGGATACTGGTCTGTTACCATTTTAATATTTAAAAACTGATAGGTTTCAGGATCATTCGTTACTAGAATTATATCATCAAATACGTGCTGTAACTCATCCTTAATTCTCTCAATATTCGTTTTTTCACGAAATTTCAGGAGAGCCTTATTCGTTCCCATCCTGCTAGATTTGCCGCCTGATAAAATGATCGCTCCGGCTTTCATCCCACAGCACCTTCTTTTAGTTTGTCTGTTTTGTTTCCCCAGCGGATTTATATCCATGCTCCTGGGCAACAAAGTCCAGGTGGATTGTGTTTAGGTCGAGCATTGCTGGTGTTGGCTTTACAATATATTGTCTTGTATCAATTACTTTTGTATACCCTTGGCATTCTTCACAAATCTGGATTTGGGCCGCGGATTCGCCTTCGATTGCCAGGATTTTCACTGTTTCATGATCGTTATTTCCGCAGTGCGAGCAGGCTACGCGTCGATCATTCCAGTGAGCCGAACAACGCGGGCAGTGCAGGACCTTTTTTCCTTCCCCTTCAAGCTGCGCGAGGCGTACAGGTTCTCCGCATACAGGACAGCCGGCACCGTGCACACCGTGATGGATTTCATCCTGAACCTTTGCTGCAGTCAGCTGCAGGTATGGACGAAGGACTGTCTCTGCAACGAATTGTGGAATCCAGCCATCCAGATCATTTTCCTCAGCGAAACTCGCAAAGTAAATATAGTTGAAAGCAAATGCTTCATCAATCCATCTCTTGGCTGTCTCTTCATCCAATAGATTTTTTATAGATTGCATTGAGGTTTCAATCTCTGGTTGATACTTCGATAAAAGCCCACCTATATCCTCTATCCACTGTAAGAATAGGGAAATATCAAAGTCAATAGCCGCTAAAGCAGTGACAGGCACTCCCGCCTCCATTGCCGCTTTATCAAGGTTTGGCCGGACACAGTCAGGATCCAGGGATGTCTTCCATTGTTCCTGTAACTCAATGATATCCTTCTGCAATTTCTGGTATTCTTTTGAGACAACGGACTTTTTCATTGCTGCAGCCCCTCTTTCACTCTAGTATTCTAAATTTTGAAGGGAATGGAGCCCCCATCAGGGCTGCCATTCCCTCTATTAATCGTTTTACGCGCCTTTTTTCTTGTTCTTGTCTTTATCAAGGTCAGGGAAATTGCCCTTCTTGACTTCTTCTTCATACCATTCTGTATAGTGATCCTTTGCCCACTCAGCCGGCACCTCACCTGTGATGACGCCAGTGTATCCTGGTCTTGAGTTTTTGTGGATGACACTCAGGTAGATATGGCCGACCACTACCGCAATTGCCAGGCCGAAGCCGACGTTATGAGCTACATATGCCCATTGGACAACTGCAGTCGGGAACAGGTCTGGAAACCACATTGGGAAGCCGGAACCGATGATCAGGATCGCAGTCAGGATTTGAATGATCGAGTTAATTTTTTCACCTGCATTGAAAAATGTTTGTTTTACATGCTTGAACTTAAAGCCAAATAGTTCTTTGACGAACTCAGTGAAAAACTGTATATCTCTTTTCTTCCAAGTAACAAGCTCTTTTCCCCAGCGCAGGAAGCCCTTAGGATCTATGATTAGCCAGATGAAAGTAGGCGTAATGAAGGCAATCGCGAAAATCCTGTGGAGCAGGCGCGCTCCTTCTGGTCCGCCCAGTAATGGATAAAGCCAGTCAAACCACTCTGTATACATTGGCAGGGCCGTGATATACAGTGCAAAGAATGAAATAGCGTTAACAGCATGTGCGATTACAAAGCCTTTCGAGAATCGCTTTACCTTCACACCTGAATACTGCGTATTACTCATGGCTGCCACCTCCATCCTCTTCATGGCCTTTGCCTTCTTTATTGAATAGCTTATTGGACACGAAAGCACCTACAAGCGCCATGCTTGTCGCTCCAAGCATCATCTTGCCGATTGGCTGTGCGTAGTCCTTCCAGACCACAGCAGATGTTGGAACTTTTGGTTTTTCAGGAAGTCCATAGACAGATGGTTTTTCAGCAAGTACGTAAATGGTATGCGTACCGCCGACTCCTTCTGGATTGTAAATCATTGCGTTAGGATACTTATCCTTGATTTCGCTCAGGCGCTTTTCAGCCTTCTTGAGCATTTCTTCTTTTGAGCCAAATTCCATAGCGTCTGTGTGGCAAGTTGTTACACAAGCAGGCTGCATGCCTTCTTCAAGACGATCCACGCACATTGTGCATTTCTGTGCCTTCTTATACTCCTTGCCGTTCTTGTCTTTATATGTTGCCAACTGAACAACATCAAATGGACAGTTCTGAACGCAGTAGCCGCAGCCTACGCATTTATCACTATCTACATTTACAGTTCCGAAGTCAGTATAGTGCATTGCTTCTTCCGGGCAAACCTTTACGCAAGCCGCCTCAGAGCAATGGTAGCAGGAGGAGTGGCGGAAAAGGTAATCCAGATTGCCTTTTGAGTCTTCGTGTTCAATAAATGACAGCACGTTCCATGTGTTCGCTGTCACATTTGCATGTGATTGGACACTGCCCTGGAACTCTTCCGGCTCAGCCGGAAGATCGTTCCAGTTTTTGCAGGCGACCATACATGCGCGGCATCCGTCACACTTTGTTACATCGACGTATTTAATATATTCCGCCATTAGTCAGCCCTCCTTATATCACAGAGGAATGCCTTATATTCAGGGATTGTCGTGTTTGCATCCCCGATATGAGGTGTTAAGCGGTTTGCTGTGTCCCCTGTTGCGATTCCTTTATAGCCAAAGTGCCAAGGCATGCCGACCTGATGCACCTTCTTGCCGTTCATCATATGAGGCTTGAAGCGCTTGGTAACCATTGCATATGCTTTGATATCACCACGGGCGGAGCTGACAATGATTTTATCTTTGTTTTTGATGCCTTTTTCCTTTGCGAGTTCTTCACTCATTTCGATATACATATGGCCTGCCAGTTCGGACAACCATTCCTGGTTACGTGTCATAGAACCGGACTGCCAGTGCTCAGATACCCTGTAAGTAGTACCGACGATTGGATACTTCTTGCTGTCACCTTTCAGGTTGAACTCGCCTTCAATGATGACAACTGCAGGGTTGATTTCCTGACTTGAGAAAGCGTTCTTCACTGGGCTTTCAAACGGCTCATAATGTTCAGGGAACGGTCCGTCATTCAATGTAGGAGCAAAAACTCCTGCCACACCGCCTTTGATCATGATGAAAGGATTCGTTCCGCCTGCATCCGTTGGTGCAACGGTTGGCTTGAAGTCAGGAATGTCATTTCCAGTCCATTTCTTTTGGCTTTCATCCCACCAGATGACCGCTTTTTTGTCGCTCCACGGCTTACCGCTTGGATCAGCAGAAGCACGATTGTAAAGAATTCGGCGGTTTGCAGGCCATGCAAAGGCCCAGTTCAGGAAGTTCCCGCCGCCAGTATCCTTGTTGTCACGGTTTTTAGCGCGGTTCTTGCCTTCTTCTGGATAGAACCCTGAATAAATCCAGTTACCAGAGCTTGTTGTACCGTCATCCTTAAGGTCGCCAAAGCCTTTCAAAAGCTTTCCTGTCGTCAGGTCATAGCCGTTGATTTCCCTGGCCACAAGGTCGATATCAGGATGGTGCCCTTCACCAAAGTTCCAATACAATGCATTGATTTGCTTGGCTGCAGGTGTACTTTCATTTCTATAAAGGGCTTTGATATTCTTGACTAGCATATGGATGATTTCTAAATCAGCCAAAGATTCTCCTTTTGGATCGATTGCCTTCCAGCGGTACTGCATCCAGCGGGAAGAGTTGGACACGCTGCCCTCTTTCTCATAAGAGCTTGCGGCCGGCAGAAGGAATACTTCTGTGTCGATCTTGGATGGGTCACTGCCAGCTTCCTCTTGCCAGAAAGCAGATGTTTCGGTCTCCCATAGGTCAACTGCAACCATCCATTTAAGTTTGGACAGCGCTTCTTTTTCCTTGCCTGCATTCGGGCCGCCGACTACTGGGTTTGTTCCAAATAAGAACGCACCTTCCAGTTCGCCTTTATACATGGCGTTGAACAAATTGATATGAGAGTAGTTCTTGTTTCCTTTTGGGAGGTATTGATACCCAAATTCGTTAGCTTTTGTAGCATTGGGGCCATACCATGCCTTCAGCAAGCTAGTCAGAAACTTTGGTTTATTGCTCCAATAGCCTCCACTAGGTGTTTCTTTTGTATTGTATCCTTCAAGTGTCGCATGCTCTGGAATTGCTGTAGGTGTTCCGATATAACCTGGAAGCAGGTGGTATAAAAGAGCAAAATCCGTTGAACCCTGTACATTGGATTCGCCGCGCATTGCGTTGATTCCGCCGCCAGGCAAGCCAATATTGCCAAGCAGCAACTGGATGATTCCAAAGGCACGGACGTTTTGTGTTCCGACCGTATGCTGAGTTGTGCCCATTGCATACATGATCGTTCCGGATTTTCCTATCTTGCTTGTTGAACAGAAAGTTTCACAGACTTTTAGATAATCTTCTTTAGGTGTTCCGGTCACTGCAATAACTGAGTCGACATCATAGCGTGAGAAATGCTTTCTCATCAATTGGAATACAGAACGCGGATGTGTAAGGGTTTTATCCTTTTTTGGATTGCCTTCTTCGTCTGTTTCAAAAGCCCATTTCGTTTTGTCATACTTGCGGGTTGCTTCGTCATACCCGCTGAATAATCCATCATTAAACTCATAGTCTTTTTTTACAATGAAAGATGCATTTGTATATTCAGCAACATACTCTCTGTGGATCAAGTTATTCTCTAATGCATAGTTGATCATTCCGCCCATAAAGGCAATATCCGTTCCTGAACGAAGTGAAGCATAGACGTCAGCCTTTGACGATGTCCTCGTGAACCGAGGGTCAACTGAGACGATTTTCGCGCCTTTTGCTTTCGCTTTTGTCAACCATCTAAAAGAGATTGGATGATTCTCGGCAGGATTCCCGCCCATGATCAATGCACAATCGGTATTTTGCAGATCGCTCCAATGGTTTGTCATTGCTCCACGCCCTACTGTAGGTGCCAGACCGGCAACCGTAGAACTGTGTCATATTCGTGCCTGGTGTTCGAGATAGACGACACCAAGCCCTCTCATCATTTTCGCAAGCAGATATGTCTCTTCATTATCAAGAGCTGCTCCACCTAAGCTCGCAATGGCTTCGGTTTTATTGACAAACATGCCATTTTCTTTTTCAATGAATGTTTTGTCGCGTGTGTCCTTCGTGCGTTTTGCTATTGTTTCATACATCCAGTCCCAGCTTTTCTCTTCCCATTTCTTGCTGCCAGGAGCACGATATAATGGCTTCGTTAAGCGCTTTTCAGATGTGAAGACTTGTCTGATTGTCGTTCCTTTACTGCAAAGTGTACCTTCGTTTACTGGGCTATCCGGATCCCCTTCCGTATAAACCACAGTATTGTCCTTTGTGTGTACCAAGATGCCGCATCCTACACCGCAAAATGCGCAAATGGTTGGTGTTACAGTAGCTTTGGCAATCTTAAGCTCTTTTGTTTGTGCGTGGACCTCTTTTTCGTTAAAGCCCAGCTCAACAACCGCCAGGGTCGCCGCAGTGGCACCTGACAGCTTCAAGAACTGCCGGCGATTCAGGTTGATTTCAACCATCTCTCTCTCTCCTTCCCAATAGTTGCTTAGAACATCCCTAATCCCACAGGTGTTGTCAATTCAGTACTTGCTGGGCTTCCCCCCTTTCCAGAAAAGCGGAAGCGCCTTGGTCAGCCCCGACAAGCGCTGGAGGGCTGACCGGTGAAGTCGTTCTTTGACTTCATCGGGCGGACCGAAGCGACTCGAGGGGTTAGGCGCTGGAGCTGGACAGTTCTCGATGTGAGAACTATTTTCCACAGCCGGCGGGTTTAAATCATCATTAATCCTTTTGGCAGATGTATAGACAGTTGCCATTTTCCCACGCAAGTAGCCAACGACTTCAATGTTCAGGAATCGGGCTAACTGGATGGCCTGCTTTGTAGCCGCAGTGCGTGAGCCAATGACGGCAAAACCAAACTTAGCGGCCTTTGAGAGCATTTCATATGAAACCCTTCCGGTCGTCAAAAGGACGAGGCGGTCAGGCTGCAAACGCTTTCGGATTGCGTGGCCGATGATCTTGTCGACAGCATTATGCCTGCCGATATCTTCTCTGACCTCGATGCTTCCATCCTCCAGGATGATACAGGCTCCGTGCATGCCGCCTGTTTCCAGGTACAACGGCGAGTTCTGCGCAAACTCTGCGCGTTTCTTCAATAAATATGTCAGCGAATATGTTTCATCGGAATTCACTTTATTGAACTTCTTGACATCCGTCATCGAAAAGAAGGTCACTCCCCGGCCGCAGCCAGCTGTATAATGCTTCTTTTTCGAAAACATCTGCTCTGGATCAAAAGAGTTACATAATGTTACATTCAATGTGCCGGTTTTTTCACTGAATTGGACGCTGACAACATCCTCCGGCCCATCAATCAAACCTTCTGAAAAAAGGTAGCCATATACCCAATCTTCCAGATCCTGATTTGTCAGCTGGAATACTGCGATTTCATATCCATTCAGCTTCAGGCTAATTGGATATTCTTCAGGACAGCCTTTCTTGATCATGTTCTTCACCCCTTATCTGGTCGTTCATATCCGGGATCTGCTGCAACTATCGACTTCTTTCCGGCCATCAGTGGTGCGATGGGATTGAAAGACTGGCTTAAACTTGCAAGCTGGTAAAACTCTATATTCGGCTCACATCACAAGCCTTATATTAAAAAAACATTCCACTATGCAAAAAGGGATAATACCCCTACGCCTTTAATGTACTGGAAATTACATGGTTGTAACCGCTTCAATTGTTACAATAATATAGCTGAAAATTGTCTTTTTCTTTACAAATCCTTAAATTGAGATTTTTTATTTTCGAAAAATCTTTTATGGGTCAATTTTCACATAAACAACTCTAAATGAATTCAACTTTTCCCTCAGTAACTTTCATCACGTCAAAGCCCTAATGCCACAAAATCGTCAAAAGTTAATATTATCCATATAGTCCGCCCTCAAAATCAATTCTTTGTCTAAATCTATAGAATTGGTATAATCATAAGAAAGTGATGAAGGTGACATGCTTTATGCTGATAAGGCAGTCGCCATTCTTAAAATGGAGGTAGTATAGATGAGTTTGAAAAAGGTGTTAACAATCGCAGGTTCAGATACAAGCGGCGGCGCTGGAATCCAGGCTGACCTTAAAACATTTCAGGAGCTAGGCGTTTATGGAATGACTGCTCTAACTACGGTCGTGACTATGGATCCTAAAAATCACTGGCATCACGAAGTCTTTCCACAGCCAGTTGAACTCGTCGAAAAACAGCTTGAAACGATCCTTTCCGTTGGAATAGATGCAATGAAGACAGGTATGCTCGGAACGGTTGAGATCATCGAGCTATCTGCACGCAAAATTGATGAGCACAAATTGGACAGAGTGGTCATCGACCCTGTAATGGTATGTAAAGGGGAAGACGAGGTCTTGATGCCTGAAAACACAGATGCAATGAGAGAATTACTTCTGCCAAGAGCAACAGTCGTCACACCGAACCTGTTCGAAGCATGGCAGCTGGCACAAACCGGACCTATTCGCACAATTGATGACATGAAGGAAGCAGCGGTGAAAATCCATGATCTAGGCGCGAAGAACGTTATGATCAAGGGCGGAAACAAGCTGAACCACGAAAAGGCTGTAGACCTCCTTTATGATGGAAAAGACTTCACTCTTTTCGAATCCGAAAAGGTTGAAACAAGCTTTACGCACGGTGCAGGCTGCACATTCGCTTCCGCGATCACTGCACAGCTGGCTAAAGGCAAAACAGTTCCTGAAGCATTGGAAGTAGCGAAAGGCTTCATCACTGAAGCCATCAAGCACGGCTTCAGGCTGAATGATTACGTAGGCCCAACCGCTCACCTGGCATACAACAAGTACGCAGACGGCAACCGCGGAGAATAAACAACAAAACAAAAAGAGGCTGTCCCAAAGCTCATCATTTTGAGCTTTGGACAGCCTCTTTTTCTGTTACTAAATGATATAAGCGTTAAAGTCATGAGTTTGTCTGATAGAGTCATTCTAATGGACACTTTTCTGCAATTTCCTCATGCGTTTGTCCGATAAAGCCTTTCTAACGGACACTTTTCCTGAAAATTTTCATGTGTTTGTCCGATAGAACTCGACTTTAGCCTACCGCTTATATGTCCATGTACATTTTTCGTAAAAGCTCACAGATAAAAAATAATAACGAATTATCTAGCTCAGCACTTATAGGGGCCGGACAACTCGCTTGCGCTTTTTGTTTTACCTATTATATTTTCCGATTAATACGAAGCACCCGATCTGCCATATAACTATGGAAGAACCATTCACCAGAAGCGATTAATACTGATGCAAAGAGAGCTGCAAAAAGAATGCCATCCGTTTGCTCGAACAACATCAAACCAAGTCCCCATATCACGAAAAATGAGAGGGCAAGATCAGCTAGTGAAGCGGTGAGATTGCTTGTTTTCGGAAGAATGAACAAGTCACCGGCAAGATAGGAAATCACTCCAAGTACGAGAGTGATGACGAGAATATCGCCTAACCCTGCAAAACTACCCAATAATAGAAGAAGAACAGCAAATGTCATGATGCCTTTTATCAAAAGTGCCTTTGCGTGATTCATAGGCTCCCTCCTTTTTCCTCACTATTTCCATTTGCCTTCCGGATTAAACACTTTATGTAAAACCTGCTTGCATGCTCACTGTTTTCGTATATTTCCAATTAAAATAGGTAATTATCCTTTTTGATATGATAATCCAAGCTTTTAAGCGTACATTTCGCTTTTAGAAAGATTTTTTAGTAAGATAGATATTATTGATTTATAACATAGAAGGCCATTCATTCGGCTATTATAAACTGAAAAACTTCTAAGCCCGGGAAGGAGGAACCAAGATGGATCCGGTTATATTATCAGAAGTCCAGGAAGCCCTGGACCGTTTTAAAGACAAAGAAGTCTATATTCATTTAGAAACAACAAATGGAGCATACGCATCCCATAACAACGAGTCATTTTTCTCATCAGGAGCGTACATCCGCAATGCGAAGGTAACCTATGAACGCGCGAAGATAACTGGTGAAGGTCCATTTCGGACTGGTTTGAAGATACCTTTTGGCTGGGTTTACGCTGAGGGAATCACACACTTCGAAATTGATGATAAAGGAAGACTGCTGCTTGCCGGCCATGATTTTAACGGAAAGCTCGCCGTCGCCCTTGAAATAAGCGAAACACCGTTCGAATAGTTATTCGAGGATTGGCTGAAAGGAGAGATTTTACGATGGAAAAAGAAAGGCATGTACTTGTCGTGTTCCCTCATCCTGATGATGAGGCATTCGGTGTTTCCGGAACAATCGCATCCCATATTAATATGGGTACACCCGTCACATATGCCTGTCTGACACTCGGACAGATGGGACGGAATATGGGGAACCCGCCGTTCGCGAACCGGGAAACCCTTCCCGCTATACGTGAAAAGGAATTGAAGGACGCCGCGCGCGCAATGGGCATTAATGATTTGCGCATGCTCGGGTTCCGTGACAAGACGGTCGAGTTCGAGGATGAGAATATGCTGACCAATGTCATGTCATCATTAATCACTGAATTGAATCCTTCGCTCGTCATCACCTTCTACCCTGGCTACTCCGTCCACCCGGACCATGAGGCAACCGGTGCGGCAGTTGTGCGAGCAGTTGAAAAAATCGCTGAAGCCGATCGGCCGAAGCTGCAATGCGTAGCGTTCTCACGAAACTGTGTCGAAGAGCTTGGCGAGCCGGATATCGTCCATGATATAAGTGCTGTCGCGGACATCAAGCTTGATGCGATTCGCGCACACCGCTCACAAACTGAGCTGATGCTTGAAGAAATGGCCGATAAACTGAAGGAAAAGGATCCAAAGACGTTGGCGTGGCTCAACAATGAACGCTTCTGGACCTATAAATTCTCATGATGAAGTCCACCTTTTAAGGTGGACTCAGGCTGTCGAGAAACTCTCGACAGCCTTTATTTTTATCATTTAACTTCATCAATTCACCGCGTTAATTTGTTATAATATAACTAATAATACCTAGGA
>NZ_JBIQOE010000277.1:0-9830 GCF_047739415.1 Mesobacillus sp.
TATGGCTATAAAGGCGGTACCTCAATGGCAGCGCCAAAAACTGCTGCTCTTGCTGGTGTGGTAATCGCTAAGCACGGCAAGGACAAACTGACTCCAGCACAAGTCAAAGCAATCATCCAGAACTCTGCTGAAGATCTATTCAAACCGGGTTATGACGAGCAAACTGGCCATGGTCTGATCAATGCAGTAAATGCCCTCAAATTGAAATAATCGAATGCAAAACCGGACAGGAACTTTCCAGTCCGGTTTTTTTTATGTTGAAAAAAGGTAGAATGATTGGGCTCTTTGATTAATAGACTTAGAATGACGAAGTAGATTTTCCTCAAGGAGATAATAGATATGAGTATTCAGCAATATTACCAGCAGACAGCCTATATCAGTTTAAACGGTTCTATTATATCAGCGGGTCTTCTTACGATGATTTTGGCGGCAAGCCTGCTGTTTTCCTGGAATATACCTCTGTTCCTGGTGGCAGTACCATTCTTGTTTTTAGTTTTCCTCCATTACAATCGCTTTATTTTATATAAAAACAAGTCAGAAGAGAGCGTGGAAGCATTTCATCGATATGATGATAAACAAATCTTAAAGCAAAACCACCTGCTTATTGCTTTTGCTCCTGCGCCTGCAGTACAACTGCTCTTTTTTACTCCCGACGGAATGCTGGCTGGAGAGTTAAGGGAACTCACGACTAGAAGCTACCGTTGGTTTATCCCTTATTTTATAGATAAAAGAATCATGAAAGAATTTGGAATCTATGATTCCAAAGGAAATCTGCAAGGAAGGCTGAAACAGGAGCGTTATAGATTTAAATTACTGAATGAGCAAAAAGATATAATTGGTATATTTTTAGAGAAAAAGAAAGACAAAGAGACAATTGGTTCAGTTGTCCTGGGTGGTGGAAGGAAGTTGAAAATAGATAAGGCGCCTGGATCCATTCGTGATTTTAAACTTGTCCGAGAAGACGGCAATACGGCCGCGACATTGCGAAAAGGCTGGATGCCATTGGAGTGGACAAGGTTTTTCAAAGAAGCTAATACCCCTGTGCTAACGTTCGACTATACGATGGGAGAGGAAGAGCGGTTGGCTGTATTTGCTGCTCTCGCCAGCCAATATATGTATTACGACCATTAATTTGAAAATTGTTCCATTTTCGAAAGTTTCGTTTATCTTCAATTCGAAGAGGTTAACAAATAATAGAAACTAGAAGGAGGTTGGGACATGGTAAACCAACAATATCAGGATTGTATCCAGGCGTGCATAGAATGTATTGAAGCCTGTAATGTTTGTTTTGATTCCTGTTTAAAAGAAGAGAATGTGAAAATGATGGCAGAGTGCATTAAAATGGATAGAGAATGCGCTGAAATATGCGGCATGGCAGTAACCGCAATGCAGACAAACAGCCACTTTGTAAACCAGATTTGCGGCTTGTGTGCTGAAATTTGTGAAGCTTGCGGCAACGAATGCCAAAAGCATGACCATGAACATTGCCAAAAATGTGCCGAAGCTTGCTTTAAATGTGCAGAAGAGTGCAGAAAAATGGCATCTTAATAACAGGAGAACCAGCAAACCAAAAAGCTGGTTCTTTTTTTCTATCTGAAAATATAAATAAAGCTCTGCATTACCCCAAACACGTCTGAACAAAGAAAAAGGGTAAAAGCAGAAGCCGTGCATTACCCGAAACTCGTCTGGATAGAGAAAAAGGGTAAAAGCAGAAGCCGTGCATTACCCGAAAACCGTCTGAACAAGGAAAAGGGTAAAAGCAGAAGCTGTGCATTACCCCAAACATGTCTGGATAAAGAAAAGGGTAAAAGCAGAAGCCGTGCATTACCTGAAAAACGTCTGAACAAGGAAAAAGGGGTAAAAGCAGAACCCGTGCAATGCACGAAACTCGTCTGAATAAGAAAAAAAGGTAAAAGCAGAAATTGAAAAAATTACACGAATTTTACCCCTTATTACCTTCAATATTGAACAATTCCATTATTTATGGCATCTTGTAATATAACGAAGTGTTTTGGGGGCGTTACAATGATAATTGATTTGATTAAATGTCATGGTTCAAATAATGACTTTTTATTGATAGATGAAACCGACCGAGAATATAAGTTTGATGATTTTAAACGACGTGATCTTGCATTGGCGCTTTGTGACAGGGAGGAGTCACTGGGTGCGGATGGAATCTTGTTCATCCGTCCAAGCAGGGTTGCAGATGCTCAATATCGGATTTTTAACTCTGATGGTACAGAAGCATCCATGTGCGGCAATGGACTTCGCTGTGCAGGACGTTATGTATGCGAGAAGCTTGGCGTCGAGGAAGCCGTAATAGAAACAATGAAAGCCAACCTCAAGGTGAAGAAACATGAGGAGATTTTCGTTGATATCCCAACTTACCAGGTGGAAATATCACCGGTAACATTCGATTTGAAGGATTTGCCGTTAAATCTTGACCAGGAGACACTGATTCAAGAGAAGATACCGCAGTTATCAGAGGAATTGACGTTTACAGCACTCGCAGTCCCTAATCCTCATTTAACAGCTGTAGTAAGCAAAGAGCAATTGGATTCAGATTTGCAGACCAGATTGAGTGAAAAGGTAAATAATCCTAATGATTTATTTCCTGACGGAGTCAATGTCAGCTTTATCAGGCTCCTTGAAAAAGGCAGTATTTATGTGAGAACCTATGAGCGAGGAGTAGGCTATACGAATGCTTGTGGGACAGCGATGTCAGCATCCACACTTGTTACATGCCTGATGGGAGAGAATGAACTTGGCCAGCCAATAAATGTGTACAATAATGGCGGAATGGTTCAATGCGCTGTCCATAAAGAAGATGAGACTTATACAATCGATTTGATCGGCAATGCTACTTTTGTCTACTCGGCTCAAATAGATGTTACAAAAGAGGGGATCCTTGCGGAAATACTTGAACAGGAAGATTTCAACGAAGATACGCTCTACAGCAGGCTGAAGGAGCATGCTAAAAAGTATCTAAGCCAATTTTAAACGAAGAAAATCCTGAGGAATTTCCTCAGGATTTTTTTGTCTTCAAAACATTCAGGACCGGTTCGAAATTCTGTTCTGCTTTAGCTGCAAAATAAGTCCTGAACGGACAGCCTGACTTTTGCACGCGCTGGATGATCGTTCCTAGATGGAAATCCTCGATACTCAAATTCTCGTTTACTTCCTCCCAGAATAGCGGAGTGGCTACACCTGCATGTGATTTACCTCGAGCGGAATATGGACTGACAATCGTCTTGCCTTCAGCATGTTGGATGTAATCTACATATAATCGGTCGCCCCTGTTTTTCTTCAACCGCTCAATTGTGAACGATTCTGGGTCTTTTGAAACAAGGTAGTTCGCGATAAAGGCGGTGAACAATCTGGTATCATCATAGCTGTAGGTATTATCCGGGAGAGGAATGTACACCTGCAGTCCTTTGTTTCCAGAGGTTTTTATAAAGCTGATCAGCTTTAATTCATCCAATACCTCTTTAATATAAACAGCAGCTTTAATCGCCAAATGGAAATGATCCCTTGAAGGGGGATCAAGATCAAAGACGATTTCATCAGGCCCTCTGCTGTTGATCGTTTGAAAGGGGATATGGAATTCAATGGCGATTTGATTCCCAAGCCAAAGCAAGGTTTTCATGTTATTACAGACGATATACTCAATGCCTTCAGATCTCGAAGTTTCGACGAAATCTGGTGCATAATCAGGAACGTTTTTTTGGTAAAAGGCTTCGCCAAACATGCCGTGAGGATAGCGGATCACCGTCAGTAGCCGTTCTTCCAGGAATGGAAGCATATAGGGGGAGATCTCCCTTAAATAATGGATGTAATCAACCTTTTGAATTGGCGGTTCTTCCCAAATTGGTTTGTCTGGATGGGTGATTTCAATATCCGGTGGCAGATTCTTTTGTTGGAAAACGAATTTTTCATACGTACATGAATCTGGACTTAAATCGAAACGGAATTGATGGAAATGAGGCTCACGAAGCTGCTCTTCATAGATTTCCAGGTATTTTACATCAAGGCATATGCCTGGTTCCACATAAATGAATTGATCGTCTTCTCCACTTTTATTTTGCTTGATGATTTGATGGAGGGCATTTTTTTCCTCGGGCTTAAACCCGAAAATCACAAGCCCGATTTGATGTATTTTTGAGTCTTTATAAACAGAGATATAAAAATATCCATTGGATTTCTCATAAGCTGTCACAAAGCAGGAGACATACTTCCAGTTTTTCGTTTTAATCCAGGATTCCGTCCGTTTGCCTTCCTCCCATTTACTGTTGTATTGTTTTGCGATGACTCCTTCTCCATCATAAATGACTACTTTTTCCCATAAGCTTTTCAAATCAGTTTCGCTAGGTATAAGCTGCACCAGATCAGGGTTTTGGTGGTTGGGGGATATTGGAAGTCCAAGCTCTGAAAATAAGGATTGAAGTTTTGTCCGCCTGTCTTTATAACTTTCGGATGCTATACTTTTCCCTTTTATCCTCAAAAGATCAAACACCATCAGCCTGCATGGATTCCTATCTGCTTCTGCTTTTATTTTTTCCTGAGACCTCATCCTTCCCCTGATTTGGATCGCGCCGAAATTCGCTTTATATGGATTCTCGAGATAAACAAGCTCTGCGTCAACTGTAAGAGGAAGATACGGGCGGAACTTTTCCTTATTGGCAGCCAGGAACTCCGATAATTCAGGAAACAGCGGAAGCAGCGGTTTCCCATTCCGGCTTATCAGTTCAATTTCCTGATCCCAGGTCAACAGGGCTCGAAAGCCATCAAATTTAATCTCATAACGCCAGTCATCCCCTTGTGGCGTATCGAATGCCAGTGTAGGGAGCATTGGTTTCAGCATTTTTCCCCATCCTTTCACCAGTACTATTTATATTGTTCCTGTTTAAGCTCAAACTAGTACGCTGGCAAATGTTTTAATGCATGATAAATCCATTCTTAAGCACATTAGTAATAAAACGATAAGGTGGAGAACGTAATGCATACAATCTGGAAAGGGAGCATCAGCTTTGGGCTCGTCAATATCCCAATCAAGCTTCATGCCGCGACAGAGGATAGGGACATCAAACTGCGTACCCTTCATAAAGAGTGCCACTCACCAATTAAATATGAGAAAACATGTCCTGTGTGTGATGTTGAAGTGAAAAACGAAGACATTGTGAAGGCTTACGAGTATACAAAAGGAAAGTTTGTCATCCTTGAAGATGAAGATCTTGAAGCATTGAGGAAGGAAAACGAAGATAAAGCCGTGGAAATAATCGATTTTGTAAAAATATCTGAAATCGATCCGATCTATTTTCAGCGCAGCTATTTCATGTCTCCGAACGAGGGCGGTGGAAAAGCATATTCTCTGCTCAGGAAAGCCCTGGAGGAATCTCAGAAGGTCGGTATTGCAAAAATAATCATTCGTGCAAAAGAGCAACTTGCAGTAGTACGTGTCTATAATAATACGCTCGTCATGGAAACCATTCATTTCCCCGATGAAGTCAGAAATGCAGTGGATGTACCGAATGTACCAGCTGAAGATAAAGTTACAGAAAAGGAACTGGAAACTGCGATCATGCTCATTGATCAGCTGACAACCGAGTTTGAACCAGATAAATACAAGGACGATTATCGGACAGCGTTATTAGAGCTGATTGAAGCGAAGCGTACCGGTAAAGAACTCGTCACTCCTACAGAAAAAGAGCCTGTTTCCAATGTTACAGATCTTATGGCCGCACTCCAGGCCTCCATTGACCGTACCAAGCCAGAAAAGAAGAAAGATACCGCTCCAGCAAAGAAGAAGAAAACAGCTGCCAAACCGAAGGCAAAGGAGAAGAAACAAGCATAAAGAAACAAGTGAAAAAAGGACTTATTTGTTCAGCCGGGCTTCCTGGCTGTTCGATTGAAAGCAATAGACAGCAATCTGTCTATTGCTTTATTTTTATTCGGAAGATAATTAAAGGGAAAATCCAAATCAAAGAAGAATAAATCATTATAGAAAAGGGGGATTTTTAATGAGGAAAGTTCTTGTGCTAGGAGGAACCCAGTATTTTGGGAAAAAGCTGGTCGAAAAGCTGATAGAAAATGGCGATGAGGTGACGATAGCCACAAGAGTAACGAAAAGTGATCCTTTTGGTGAAAAGGTAAAGCGGCTGGTGATTGATCGCGAAAAGAAAGAAACGCTGGCAGCAGCCGTCGAAGATAAAGAATGGGACCTGGTATATGACCAATCCTGTTTTTCGCCAATGGAGGCGAGGGATGCAGCAGAGGTGTTAAAGGGGAAAGTTGGTCGCTATATTTTCACTTCTACTCAGGCGGTGTATGAGTTTGGCACACTGCATGCAGAAGGGAATTTTGATCCTCTTACATATGAAATAACATACAAAAGCAGAAAAGAGTATCCTGGATATGAAGGGTACAAAGAGGCAAAAAGAGCCTCTGAAGCGGTATTCCACCAACTTGGTTATTTTAATGTTGTCTCCGTCCGATTCCCGATTGTCGTCTCTGAAGATGATTACACTGAGCGTTTGAAATTTCATGTTGATAAAATACTTGCCGGCCAACCAATAGGCATTCCAAACCCTGAAATGCGGTACAGCTTCATACATGCTGATGAAGCGGCAAGCTTTCTTCTGGAAATTGGAAATTCAGCCTTTGAAGGACCGATCAATCCAGGTTCGGCAGGGGATATAAGCGTGCGTGAATTGGTCGATAAAATCGCTTTGCTCGCCAATAAAGAAGCCGTTGTGGAGAACAGCACCATAAGCGGTACTGTATCCCCTTATGCATTGCCGGGCTCCTGGTCGATCGACACTTCACTTGCAGAAGGGCTTGGCTTTACGTTCACCGACCTGAATCAATTACTGGATCAATTGATAAAATTTAATATTCAACAAAATGCATTGAATTAAGAGAAAACCAGGTGCCGATAACTCGTGCAACTGGTTTTTTCTTCATTCTGCACTTACAGAAATTTTCATTGCTGCATTATAACCGTAGCCTTTCTTGTTCCATATTGCCTCTGCAGGCTGCGTGTTCCCCTCGCTATCGGTTGCTCGGACTGATATATGATATTCACTTCCAAAATGAAATTTTATAGGATAACTCCATGGCACAGTTTGATATTCCTTAGGTGTTATCTCAAGCTTAACTTGCTCCCAGCTATCTCCATTATCAAAGCTTATTTCTACCTTCGAGACGACACCAGAACCTGTCCATGCGATTCCTTTAATTTTGTGAGTACCGCTTTTAACAAGCTGTTTATCTTGTGGCTGCTGGATAGTTGAATTCACATGATTTGTAGTCACTTGCTCAGATGTACCGTTTTTATAATAATAAACATAATCTTCAGTCTGGAAAGGACCTGTAAATTTATCTTTAATGAGAATGATTTCATTAAGCCATTTTACAGAAGCCATCCCGTACCATCCCGGAACAATCAGCCGGAAGGGGAAACCGTGTTTATGAGAGAGTGGTTTTCCATTGTACTCATAAGCAATCATCACATCAGGTTGAAGTGCCTTGGCAATTGGCAAACTTCTTTCAAAGTGGTTATATTGACTGCTTTTAATACCTGCGTCTCTCCCTCTAAAAACTACTTCGGATACACCTGCTTGGATCCCGCTGTACTCAAGCAGGGTTTTCAAGGGGACTCCCTTCCAAACACCCTCGCTCATGGCTCCGCTTTCCCACTGCTCTCCAAAGACTTTTTCCTCGAAGTAAGCCCTTTTATTTCCTGAACACTCAATTAACACCCTTGTGGATCTGGTTGGCAGTTTAAAAAAATCAGTGTAATTGAATAGTAAAGCACTATTGACTGAGCCGGAAATTTTTAGTGTAAATGACTCTGGTGTTAAAATCGGGTAGGGAAAATGATTTCGTCGGAAAAATAAAGCATTAGGTACCGGCTGAACAGAAGAAATAAAGTGAATCGGTGTTTCCTGGTTTTCAGGGTTAAGACTTCTGGTTGTTAAGTGCGGTCGCACCTTTCCGAAATTGAGATACATATTCATTCCTCCTCATCGTTAATTTATTTTTGGGACATATATGGAAGAACCGATGGGGTAGGGAAATAATAAAAGGTTTTTTTGGACGGCTGTCAAATAATATTAAGACCAGGTTCGTTCGCGGTGTAAGAACAATAAGTTTTAACAGGGGGCAGGCAGATGGAAAAGAAAAATAAATGGAAACTTATGATTTTACCTGCAAGTCTGTTTTTGCTGGCTTTTGGTTTATATGCTGGCTATACAATGTGGGAGCAAGGGAATCTTCAAGGTGCCAAGGGCAAAAGCGACTCAAGTAATCTTAAAAACGGAGGTCAGACTGTCGCTGTATTCCAGGAAGAGTCTGAACATGAAAAATACTCAACAGTAGGGAGCTTCATTCGTGAATTTCATACCAAATATAATGATACCCTTGGTTGGGGAGGAATAGATTCTGTTGAGTGGGAGGAACAGAGGGAAATAGCTTCTGAAATCATATCTGTTCTGGCAACTGTCGAAACAGACAATACTGCGCTCCAAACAGATTTTAATACCATTTTAAATTATTCCAAGACTATTGAAGATGGAAAAAAAGATAAGAAGATATTACTTCAGCTTCACCGATATTTTCATGATCTTGATATTGAATTCAACAGTTATAATAAGACGAGTGATTATTTTAATGTGACAAAATATAAAGATCCTGGGAATGGTTAATCCATTTTCATCAGGGTAACATAACAGAGAACAGCAGGCGAAGGGAGTGAGGCAGCCATGAAAATCGTGGTCATTTCTGACACTCATATGCCGAGAAAGGCAAAGACATTGCCTGAGAGGCTCCTTATTGATCTGAAAGATTGTGATTACATAATTCATGCTGGGGATTGGCAGACCGTGGAGCTATATAATGAGCTTAAAAAGTATGGACCCGTTATTGGAGTTACCGGTAATGTGGATGGTCCTGAGCTCAAAAGTCTGCTTAACACGAAAGATATATTAAGAGCGGGCGATTTTAATATAGGGATTGTTCATGGACACGGCACCGGGAAAACAACCGAAAAAAGGGCGATAGAAACATTCGCGGATGAAGAGGTCGATTGCATTGTTTATGGTCATTCGCATATTCCCGTCCTAAAGGAAATTAATGGCGTAATTGTTTTTAATCCCGGCTCACCTACTGATAAAAGAAGACAGCAGGAATTCTCTTATGGTATCCTGACAGTCGGAGAGAGAATTAAGGCAGAGCATATCTTTTTTAAAGAAAAAAATTAATCAGCTTATAAAATATAGACAGGAGTGTTATTTAGTAATGAAAGCATTTGAAGTGAAGTTCCATGCAGAAGACCAGGTGGAAACGATGAAGGTCCAGAAACTAAGCAGTGAGGATTATGACCAGGCTACTGAAGGCGGAACACGCCATTTGTTTGACTTGGATACGAATATTGGATTCTTTGTCTTTTTTGATGCAGAAAATAAAGACGGCAAGGAATATTATTTAATGCTTCAATATGAGGAACAGAAGGAAGAGCCATCGAATTGCTACGGCTTCGATCTGAAGGATTTCTATGAATTTTCAGCATTATATTTGAATGATCTTGAATTTACTGAAGAACTTAACGAAGAAGAAGGGGAGCTCGGTCCTGTTCAACACCTTGCCCATCTTCTTTATCATATTGTTGAGGAAGGTAAGACTGTAGAGGTATAATAACAAACTAAAAGAGCAGATATCTGCTCTTTTTAATTTGATTCCTCTTCTGTTTCATCCTCGGCAGGTATGTTTTCCTCGCAATACTTTTTTACTTGGATGACTTCATCATCCTCAAGTTCAAAATCAAGAACCTTTTC
>NZ_JBIQOE010000278.1:0-15968 GCF_047739415.1 Mesobacillus sp.
ATCATTGCCTCCCTTTCACAACCTCTATTCTGTCAGCGAATCCCTAAAATGCTCTTATGAAATTATTAATAAATTATTAAAAATGGACACGCAAAAAAGAGAGTGACATCTTGCAGTCACTCTCCATTCTCCGCATTTTTAATAGCTTTTAACCTAAAACAAACCTCACTTCAATATCCTCCACAACACCCAATTCACCGCAAACATCAAAATCGCATACCCCGCCACGCCAAAGGGCAATTTTAATGCTAAAAAGTGAAGTCCCACAAAGACAGGGATGATGAGGAACAGAAGAAACACTTTGATATCGCCACTCTGCTGGACGGCGTCAAATGGCTGTGAAAAGGCCAGTTCCTTTCCTCCTGCCAGAAAACAAACCGCTGTATAAATCAATGCTGCGAATAATACCGCAGCCAGGTCATCCAAAATCCTCAGACCAAACAAAAAGCTGAACATAACCGACACGAGCAGGAACAATGGCAAAAACAGCTGGAACAAGAATGCCTTTAATGCCGCTTTATTGATCAGGCCCAGATTTTTTACCGGTGCGACCTGATAAATCCAGCTACCTTTATAGGAACCTGAATGTGCGAGCATGATGACTGACGTCGGGATGACCAGCATGATGGAATATATGGTCAAATAATAGCCGCTCGCTCTGAATTCTTCGAAACTCATTATGGAATAGCTGTTGAACATGAACACGAATGGAATTACCACGGCAAACCCGAGTGATGGATAGACCTTCAGTTTGAAATCGCGCTCATTTTTCATCATGATCCTGGCGAACCGGAAGAATGGCAGCTCATCTTTGGAAACCAGCACCGGCATGGAACGGAATACCTTCCATTTGCTGCAGGCTTTTTTCTTGCCAGTCTGGCTCGAAAGCTTTTGCAGATTGCGCTCGAAGTCCGGGATCATCTTCAAATACACGAGGATGGACACAACTGGTCCAAGCACAGCCAAAGTCGTCAATACCATACTCCCGGTGCTTCTGCCTCCCCCAAGCAGCACATCGAATAGACCGCCAAACCACATTGGCGGAAGCAATAGCTGCCACCAGGCAAAATCGATTGTATAATCGAGATTCACCAGTTCAAAAGAACGCGCCACCACCTGGTAGCCAATCATCAGGCCAACAGTGAGGGCAATCTGGACATAATTGATAATATCCTTAAGCTTTTCACCGTCAAAATACCGCAAAATAAACAGGTACAATAACGCTGTGAAGGCAATGATTAAAATATCGGCCAGCGCGAATGAGACAAGGAACAATAGAGTGAACATGATGCCCTTGAAGAACAGGCTGACAAACAAAGGAACCAACGTTGTTGCCAGGGTAATGTACAGCATGTAAATCGTCACATGCAGCAGCTTTGCCATGCTCACAGTTTTCGAATTGACCGGTTTCGTAGCGAGGACGCTTTTGTCCCGCAAATCAAGCAAGACCGATGAAAAATCGGAAATCAGCGTCGTCATGATGATGAACATGAAAATGCTGAACAAGATTGACACTTCAAACAGATAATTATCTTTTAAAAATAAAAACGGAATCAGCATCAATCCAAAGAAACCGTACATCCACAATGATTTGAAGAATTCATTCTTCTCCGGTTTATCCTTCTTTTTCCTTGACTGGTTGAACACAGTCGGCTTTCGGCGCTGATCCATTGTCAGCTTGGCCTGGAGGATTCGCCGCATCGTCCTGTAATCTACACCCATTTTCAAAAATAATGGCTTAAAAACATCCAGCAGCCTTAAAACGAAAAAATTGTCCATCGTCACCCCTCCTTAACGATGGATACAAATTCAGAGGCACGATCCTGGTGCTCATGGAAGCCGGTCATCTGATTGAAGATATTCTCAAGTGACCCTTCTTTGCTCTGACTCTTCAATTCTTCAAAACTGCCATTCGCCACGATATGACCGCCGTGCAGCAAAACAATCCGGTTACTGATCTTCTCGACGACGTCCATGATATGGGACGAATAAAAAATCGTCTTCCCTTCGGCGGCAAATTGCGCAAGGATCTCCTTAAACACCATCACACTATTCGCATCCAGACCCGTCAGCGGCTCATCCAGGAACAACAGGTCAGGGTTGTGTAAGAAACTCGAAACAATCAGCGTCTTCTGCCTCATTCCTTTCGAAAAAGAAGAAATCCGGGATTGATAGACCTCAGCCAGCCCGAACACATCGAATAGCTGCTTCGCTTTCCGGTCCGCATCGTCATAATCCATCCCATACAGCTCGGCGGCGAACGTTAAATATTCCTGTGCCGTAAGTGAATCATACATTTCAGAAGTCTCGGGAATATAACCGATTCTACGTTTGTAGCTTTCACCCTGCCTCGCAATATCCTCTCCAAAAATCTCAATCTTTCCAGAATACCCTTCCTCAAGGCCGAGCATCAGTTTTACCGTCGTACTTTTACCCGCGCCGTTTGGCCCTATGTATCCGATGATTTCCCCTCTATCAACCTTTAAATCTATGCCTTTGAGTACCTCTTTACTGCCATACGATTTTGTCAGGCCGTTGATTGATAATACTTCCGAAGACATGACTCTCCCCCTTTTAAAAATGGTTTAAAATACCATATTATCATTCTAACATAGCAGTAAAATACTGGAATGGCATGTGGGGTATTACGCAAATAACCCCCTTATCAATAAAATAAGGGGGCATCCTGCTACACTACTTTTTCGAAAAAAATCTGCACAACAAGCGCCACTGTCATCACCCGCAATATCGGTTTTACATAGTTGGGGTTCAGCTTGCTGGCAATCCTGACGCCAATTTGTGCTCCTGTCACTGAACCGAGCATCAAGGCAATGGTCAGCGGCCAGATAACAGCTGAGGTAGAAATATAGGTAATCGCTGCACCTAAACAGCTCGAAAACGTGGCGAGACGGACATAACCGACCGCCCGAATATAGGCGATGTTCAAATAACCAAACAAATAAAGCATCAGCGTCCCTTGTCCCGGCCCAAAAAGCCCATCATAAATCCCGATTGCGTATAAGCCAGGAACACTTTTACCAGAAGGCTTTAATGGCTGATCTCCAGACATGCTCCCTTTCCCCAAGAATGAGGCGAGGAAAGCAAAAATCAGCAAGCCAATCGCCACTACATACATGTCTTCACTTGAAATTTTTGAGGCTATGAACCCTCCACTCACCCCGCCAATCAGGCTGACAGGGATAATCCAGAATGATTCCTTAAAAGTTATTTTCTTTTCTCTATAAAGATGAAAAAAGCTGGAGAAGGAGCTGATCGTATTCGAAACTTTATTGGCAGCAATCGCAGAATGGACCGGCATGCCAAGAACAAGCATCGCCGGCAAACTAATCAAACCCCCGCCGCCTGCCAGAGTTCCAACCGTCGTTGCTAAAATTCCAATGAAAAAGAGAATGATATAATCCATAATTTAACACCTCCTTTATTCATTATATTTGTAAGTATGCGATAAGAAAATTCAATAAAATTAATAATTAAAGATAAGAATTAGTTATATATATCAATAAAAAAAGGAGCAGCAGAAAGGTTCTGCTGACTCCACTATTTTCCTAAGGCAGTCTGACACCGCGTGAGCTTACATACAATGAATACCAGTCCTCACGGCTGAGGCTGATATTGACTGCATCTCCGCATGCTCGGATCCTTGCGGGATTGACGGTGCCGATAACAGGCTGGATCGCGGCTGGGTGTCTCATCAGCCACGCGAGCACGATGGCTTCTGGTGTTGTTTGTTTTTCTTCTGCAAGCTTTTGTACCATGGCCGCAGTCTGCTTGACACTTTCGCTTTCATTCTCGATATTTTTACCAGAATAGAGCCCTTTGGCAAGCGAACCCCAGGATTGAATCTGGATTCCTTCCATCTGCATAAACTCCAGAGTCCCTTCAGGGAAGGTGTTTTGGCGTGCGGCGTCCTGGTTGATATGGACACCAGTCTCAAGCCAGCCGATTTTATTCAAGCTCATTTCCAGCTGATTGACAATGATTTTTTCATCGGTATGCTTCTGAAGAAAACGAATTTGACCAGCGCTCATGTTAGAAACACCGAATGAACGCACCTTGCCGGAAGCTTTTAGCTGATGAAAGGCTTCACCAACTTCGGCTGGATCCATTAGAGGATCAGGACGGTGCAATAACAGGATATCCAGATACTCGATGCCAAGCCTTGAAAGGATGCCATCCACACTGTCGAGTATGTATGATTTTGAAAAATCGTACCTGCCTGGCAGGCCAGATTCCTGGTCAGAGAAACGAATACCGCATTTCGACTGGATGATGATGTCCTCACGAAGTCCGGGCTTTTCTTTTAAAACCTGCCCGAAAACTCTCTCCGCTTTTCCCAAAGTGTAAATATCGGCATGATCAAACATATTGATCCCTGACTCTATCGCCGCTTCCACCGCTTCATGTGCCTGCTTGACATGTTCCGGCTCGATTGGACTGTTATCCCAGCCCCCGCCAAGCCCCATGCAACCGAACACAAGCTGTGAAGCATTCAATCCATTTTCATTAATAGGCAGCTTTTTCAATTCTTCCTTCCTCCTTAAAACTCTTTGCAAGACATTCTATCATAGGAAAAGGAAAGACCATAATGAAAGGCCAATACCGTAACAGTTTCCTCCGCAACCCCGTGTGCCCATCCGGAGGCAAATCCAACATGTTGTAGCACATTCAAGCTGGTTTTGTGACCGTAATCTTGCAAAGTTGGGGCACAGAAACCTTAAATATGTGACCGTGCTCTTGCGAATCCAGCAAGTTGGGGCACATAATCCTTATATATGTGACCGTGCTCTTGCAAATCTAGCAAGTTGGGGCACATAAGCCTTATATATGTGACCGTAATCTTAAAAATCCAGCAAGTTGGGGCACATAAGCCTTAAATATGTGACCGTGCTCTTGCAAATCCAACAAGTTGGGGCACATAAGCCTTAAATATGTGACCGTGCTCTTGCGAATCCAGCAAGTTGGGGCACATAATCCTCTACGCTACCCTAATAAAAATTTACTTTTACCAAACCTTCCTTCGAAAAATCACTTCATCCTAATTCCTTTGAATTATCATTAAAGTCTTATATGATTGAATTACAATATATTCAATTGGAGGGTGTTACGATGGAATTAACGGTTTATTTGGCTGGCCAGATTCACGATGATTGGCGCGATCAGGTGGCACAAAAGGCGAAGGAAAAGAACTTGCCTTTGGTCTTCGTCGGACCGCAGACTAATCATGATCGCTCAGACAATGTTGGCGAAGACATCCTGGGAGAGCAGCCAGGCAATTTATATAAGGACGACGCTGCATCCGATATTAACAATTTCAGAACACAGGTGTTAATGCAAAAATCGGATATCGTCATCGCCCTGTTCGGCGAAAAGTACAAACAATGGAACACCGCGATGGATGCCAGCGCTGCAATCACGATGAACAAACCAACCATCATCGTCAGACCAGAATCCTTAATTCATCCATTGAAAGAACTATCCAATAAAGCGAACGTTACGGTAGAAACCGTTGACCAGGCGTTGGATGTCATCAGTTATATCTATGAATAAACAAAAGCATAGGGTGCATCCCTATGCTTTTTATACATGAATTCCACTCGGTCATTGCCTTACCTATTTACGCAGCCAGCTTTTCTGTTTTTTCCTTCGACATGAACCAGCCAGTCGCCGCGATGCCTACGAGTACCGTGTAGAAGAACAGCTTCCATTCTACAGAATGGGCGAATTCGTAGGAGATGACTCCGATATCCTTATGTCCAAGCGTCAACACCGCCAGCTTGACGCCTACCCAGCCAACAATTGCAAAAGCGGCGATTTCTAGTCCTGGTCTGGACTGAAGCAATTTCACAAAGAGGTTGGCAGCAAAACGCATGATAATCAATCCGATTAATCCACCGGCAAAAATGACCAGGAACTTTCCGCCATCCATCCCGCCAATTTCAGGCAGACTGGTGTTCGGAAGCGTCATTGCAAGGGCAACAGCTGCCAGTATGGAATCGACCGCAAAAGCGATATCTGCCAGCTCCACCTTGAATACAGTTGCCCAGAAGCCTGATTTCTTTTTTTCTTCAGCCTTGTTTTCGTCTTCCACTTTTTTAAAATAAAGCTTCCTCACTATGTGGTTAATTGCAATGAACAACAAGTAAAGTGCCCCGATTGCCTGTACCTGCCAGACATCGACCAGGAAAGAAATGATGAATAGTGAAGCAAAGCGAAAAACAAATGCGCCTGCCAAACCGTAGAATAGTGCCTTTTTCCTCTCTTCTTCCGGAAGATGCTTTACCATGATCGCCAATACCAATGCATTATCAGCTGCGAGCAATCCTTCAAGAGCAATTAATAACAGCAATACCCAACCATATTCAAATAAAATCGATAGTTCCAATCACTTTTCCCCCTTTTAAAATTAAGATGCGTTCCCACTTTTTTGAGCCAAACGCCTGGCTTCGATCCGCTCTTCAATTTTTTCGAGCTGCTTCTGGTCCTCCAGAAGCTCCATTCTATTGGCTTTCAGCAATTCCTCAAAAGTCACTTTTTTCTTTTTCACTTCTGACCCATCTCCTTTTCAGTAGTTTCAAATATTGAAAGTTCATATTCGTCTGCATGCGGTCTAAAAAATAGAAAAAGACCTCTACCAGACATGGTAAAGGTCTTTAAAACATAAACAGACCCTTACCAAAACGGTAAAGGTCTTGCTAACAACGACAACGTTGCCAACAAAGCCGGGAGATCCGTGACCTCCGAAATGACGACTCTGTTGTAAAAGCTACTCCCCTTTAGGAGAACTATTCAATTAATGTAAGTACAATATAATTCATATACAAGCACTGTGTCAATAAGTAAGTGAGAGTCTGAAAAGTTGGCCCTACGCTTCTTTCATTAGCGTTCCTGTGCGTCCAGGCCGATTATGTTAAAATCAAAATAAACTCTTTCCGGGGGTTAAGAATGCAAACCGAATCAACAAATAAAAAACCTTTACGATATAAAATTGGAATGTTCCTTATTATTTCATCCTTCATTATATGGGTGACTCCACTTGGCATTCCATTTCTACCGCTTTCCAGCAAAATGAAGGTCATCAGTATCACAAGCTGCCTGGTACTTGCTGAAGTTACCTTCTGGCTTGGAGCGATTATGGTCGGAAAAGAAGTCGCAGGTAAAATCAGAAAGTACTTTAACCCTAAAAATTGGAGAAAAAAACACGAAGAAAAACAAGAGGATGAAAACGAAGCATAGGGACGTACCCTGTGCTTCATTTTGAGTCAGTTCCTTATTTGCGTCTAACCGGAATCCATATTTCACTCCGATACTTCGGTGAGGCCATATCTTTATTTTCATTCCACAGAATTTCCGGTCCTTCTACTTGTTCATAACTAGAGGACGGGAACCATTCGGAGTAAATCCGCCCCCAGACATTTTGAAGAGTCTCAGGGAATGGGCCTTCTGCTTCAAACACCGCCCATGTGGTTGGTGCAACTTCAAGTGAAGCTAGATGCTCCGGACACTCCTTCGTTGTCGCAACGCCAATATAATGATCCAAGTCTCCCTTCCCCTCCATCCGGCCCTCGGAAAAATTTGTAGACGCACTGATTAATCCGTTAGGCTCAGTATTCGAAAGGTCCTTCAGTTCCTGGATTCTTTCCATACTCAAGGTCTTCCACATCTCGGCAATCTCCGGGTTCACTCCATGATAAATCAACGGCACTCTTTTCTCGATGCCAACAATGCGGAATGCTTCCTTCTCGACAATTCGATAATTCATTTCAGTTCCTCCCTTTATTGATAACTGGAAGGTCATCGGCGGATAGGCCTTCAAGGATTGACCATGATTCCTGGCTTCAGTCGGAGTGATTCCATGCATGGCATGAAAGGCTCTGGCAAAAGAATCAGGAGAAGTGTAGCCATACTTCATCGCAACATCGATCACCTTCATATTGCTGTCCTTCAAGTCAAACGCAGCTAAAGTAAGCTTCCTTCTGCGGATATATTCCGAGAGCGAAACACCAGCTAGAAAAGAGAACATCCTTTTAAAATGATATTCCGAACAATAAGCACGCTTTGCCACTTCGCGGAAATCAATCTCATCGGCAAGGTTTTCTTCAATATACTTCATGGCCTCATTCATACTCGGCAGCAAATCCATACAACGACCTCCTTCTACGTTAACAATAACAGGGCCAAAACCATCCCACCCGACAATTCATGCACCGCTTTTGCAGGTTTAGTAGGGACTCGGAAGCAATGGGAAGCAACCCTTGCTTTGGTTCACAGTTTCAGTGGAGCACGGGAAGAATCCCCTGCTGTTCGGCCTTTTCTTCATTTTAACAGAAAGAAGATTCCCAATGATGCCTCTATGAAACAGCAAGACATCCCTTCCATTTCACCTTTTGTCATATTTTACTATATTTCATAAATTTCCAGTGTTAACCTTATAGTAGATAAGGTTAGGAGGATTAATATGAATCACTTAGTTAGATTTATTCAGGAACTCCAGACTAAGGTTGATTTTTCAGGAGCGGTCATGCTTCAGAATGGGGACGGCCATGCCGAAACTGTAAGCTTTGGCTATGCCAATCGGGCCGATCGTTTAAAAAACAACCTGGAAACTCGTTTCGGAATCGCTTCTGGCTGTAAGCTTTTCACGGCGATTGCCATTTGTCAGCTGGTTGAGAAAGGCAGGCTAACCTTTAATACAAAATTGAAAGATTGTCTTGATATAGAGTTTCCTAGTTTCAGTGAAGAAATCACCATCCATCATCTGCTGACTCATACTTCTGGTATTCCTGATTACTTTGACGAGGATGTCATGGATGATTTTGAAGAGTTATGGATTAAGAGGCCGATGTATCACATCAGGAGTCTCAAGGATTTCCTTCCTATGTTCCAGGATGAGCAAATGAAGTTCTCACCAGGGGAATCCTTTCACTACAATAACGCAGGTTATATTTTGTTGGGCCTGATTGTGGCACAAGCCTCCGGGATGGAATTCACTGAATATGTTCAGGAGAATATTTTTAAAAAAGCAGGAATGAAAAATTCTGGTTATTTTTCCTTTGACGCTCTTCCAGCAAACACAGCATTAGGCTATATTGACCTTCCTGATGGGAACTGGAAAACCAATATCTACTCTCTGCCGGTAAAAGGCGGTTCGGACGGAGGTGCGTACGTCACCGTTGAGGACATGACCAAACTGTGGAAGGCGCTTTTTGGCCAACTTTTACTAAGTGAAGAAACCTTGAACAAACTACTCACTCCTCACGCCCAAGTCAATGAATCAGGCTATTACGGATACGGTGTCTGGATCAAGAAGGTTGACGAGCAAGTTTTTAAATACCATGTAATGGGCTATGACCCAGGAGTCAGTTTCCATTCTGCCTTTTATCCAGCTTCGCAAACAATTGCCGTAGTTTGCTCCAACAAATCAAGTGGTGCGTACGATATCATGGAGACAATTGAAAATAGTTTATGATAAACAGGGACGATTCCTCTGATGGAACCGTCCCTGTCTCATTCACTAATATGTGAATTTATGACTTTAAGTGCGTAAATCCTACTGAACCCACTCTCAATCTCTTTCTTTTGCTCTCTGTGTATCTCTAATATTCTTCTGAACTGTTATCGCTGCAAAGATACTAAGTACGAATGACATACCATAGAAGCCCTTTTCACTTAAAACAATACTTCCTGCATTGTATAGACCGATCGCCATTAAGGAAATAGATACGATGAGCGCAAACCAGCTGATTCCGTAATAAATATTCGTAACCGGTATGTCTTCCTCCCGATCTCTCACTGCTTTTTGCAATGATACCGCTGCATAGAGACCGAATACCAATACGGCAAAATAATAGCCTTTTTCATTCAGTTCCATCGCTGCATTGAACAAACCAATCAGATAAGCGGAAACACCAACTAAAAGAGCTCCCCATGAAGCTCCCTTGAATGCTGCAGTAGGTTCCCCTTCTTTCCTTTCAACTTTCACCTTTGGCTTTCTTTCTACAGCTTTATCCAATAACACCTCATGCTCATTAGACATCATCTCTCTCCCCCAACTATAACGAATATATAAAGCACCACGAATTTGCAGCACTTATATCTAAATACATTATATAGAAGTTGTTTACAAATAATAGATAAAATTGTTATTTTTACTAAAAACACGAGATTGTTACATAGAATCTTTTGGTAAATAATAAAAACAAAACCTAAGGAGGATTTATATGCAGAAGGATTCTAATTTTAAAGGAAATAAAGATTCTGTTATGCAGCCTGGATATTCAGCAACGGATGCGGAACAAGTAAAACAGCAAATCCAAAAAGATGTGGCTGCAGGTCAAGGTGCGATGACTTCACGAGAGGCAGGATCCATGCGCGATTAAAAAACCACTTTGAGTGGTTTTTTCTTTTTACTAAATTATCGAAGGACGATGATCTTTCCCGTATCCGGGTTTACCATGACCCGCTGCTCTGCATCCCCTGATTTGACATTAAAGAAATAGAAGTGTGTATATGCGAAGGGATGAAATCCGGAATCCATCACAGGTATAGTCTGCTCTTTTTCGTTTATGACTTCATATTTATCTATGACCTTTTCCTTTGCCTGGTTATAGGTGAATCGAGGAATAGAGAAATATAGAATCGTTAAAAACAATATTACAAAGATCCAATATGGCATTC
This sequence comes from Mesobacillus sp., assembly GCF_047739415.1. Lineage (GTDB taxonomy): Bacteria > Bacillota > Bacilli > Bacillales > Cytobacillaceae > Mesobacillus. Next base: position 10,696 of record NZ_JBIQOE010000278.1, read on the forward strand.
TCCTTTTTCCCTTTACATCTGCTTTAAAATAAAGGGCATGTGTGACTAGGAGCACAACTGGGAGAGTCGATGGCCAAACACCAACATACACCGTTTGGTCAACAACCATAATAACCAGAAAAATTACCAAAGAAATGCCCCAGCCTAAAAAAGATTTATCTATCCCCTTCAACTTCCTCAATCCCCTCAAGCCGCTGTCTATCCTTCGTACGGCCAATATATATAACATTAATTTCGACTTTATTAATTAAAAACCTTCTTTCAGAATTAGTGGTAACAAGTCAGCTTCTCCCCTACAATACCGGTTTTCATTGTTTGAATATACCTATACAATATAGTCAATAATCAAAATCGATTAATTCATGAAAATGAATGGTGAGGAATATATGACGAACAATTATGTTGCCGCATTATATGAGGAAGCATTACAGCACCGGAATAGCGAGGAAGCAGTTAGGCTAGCTAAATACATGCGGAATCAATTTGAATATATTGGTTTGAGAGCTCCGCAGATGCAGGAGGTTTTCAAACAGCATGTGAAGGCTTATGGCCTACCTGCGAAAGAGGATTTACACGAGGTCATTACTTCCCTTTGGGAGCTGGAAGAACGTGAGATGCAAATTAGCGGGGCTTACCTGTTAGATCTAATGAAAAAACAGTTCACCGAAGATGATCTCCAGCTTCTTCAATACATCATCACAACGAAGCCCTGGTGGGATACGGTCGACCATATCGCGAAAAAGCATTTCGGCTACTATCTCGAAATATTCCCGGAGCACCGTCAGCAAATTATCGACAGATGGATTGCCTCGGATAACATCTGGCTGATTCGTTCCTGCATATTATTTCAATTAGGCTACAAAGAAAGAACCGACGTGGCCATGCTCGAGGATATTATTTCGAGAACCTGCCATACAAAAGAATTCTTCATCAATAAAGCCATTGGCTGGGCACTAAGAGAATACGCTAAGCAAAACCCTGAGAAAGTCCTTCAGATTACGAACAGGCTTCCTCTTTCGAACTTAAGCCGAAAAGAAGCCTTAAAGCATATTGGCAAGAAGTGAAGGCATATTAAAAGAGCACAGGGCATTTTATCCCTGTGCTCTTTTACCTTTTCTATATAAAACGATTACCACTTCGCAAAACACTGTCATTCCGATAAAGGTAAAAAGGAAGAAAAACGGAGAACCAGTCACGCCGAATGCCACCTCATTCTGAAGCGTATCAACACTTTCCCATGAACCTTCGATATCCGGTGTATAATTCATCGTTTTAATGTAGCCAGTCAGCAGAATGCCACCAAAATAAATCACATGAATGGCTATCGAACCAATGGCTGCTTGAATAAATAGTTTCATACTTTTGCCTCCTTGTTACAAAAGGGACAATAATAACGTCACTTTTTTGCGTATCAATCCAGCGAAATCTTCACCCTATCATCCAAATATTTCATCGAGCTATACCCGTAAAGATCCAGTCTTTTAGGGATGACTTTGTTTCCATCTAACATCAAGGTCTCGACGGTAACAAAATGGCGTGGCTGTTCAACTTTTTCATAATCGAATGTGGGTGATTTCATATCGTATTGAACACCATTCTTATCCACGATCACTCCCTCTTGGTCCATCCCCATTGAAATTGGTTCATACTCATCTTCACCTACAACATTAAGATGCAGTCTTTCAAATTTCCGATTTTCAACTTCATGATTGCTGATGACAATGATTGTGGGCTGGCCAATTTCAACTTTATCAATGCTGATGGTACTTCCGGCATATTCAAACGTCTGAGGAAACGATTGGTTTAGATCAAGCTCGATGCTTTTTTTGTCATCGAATGAAAAATAGGCAGATACGAATTGAACAGTAATGTCTTTCGGATCTTCTCCATAAAACGGATCGTAATACATTTGGAATTTTTGCCAACTCCCCTCAGGCTGCAAGTAGTTATAACCACCAAATTGATCCGGTTTCATTTTTACATTGTTCACTTCTAAATCTCCAAAATGAATCCTATCGATCCTCTTCTCTTGCTCTTCAAAAGGAATGCCATATTCCAAAAGCGTTGCTGTTGGGGCCAAGATCAATTTATCCAGGCGAACCGGGATTCCTTCGATTTTTGCTTGTTCATTTAATTCATATATGACGGAAGGCTGCTTAGTTACCGGGACTTCGAATTTCCACTCACCTGTCTTAAATCCATTGCTCCTGTAACCAAATCCCAGCCTTGCCTCTTGTTCGTCGAGAGCCAGCTCCTGAATCCTTTCAATATTCAGTTTTAGAACACCGCTATTTTCCTCAAGCGGCCGTAGTCCAATCTTACCGTAAAACACATTCTTTTCCCTTTTATTCATCTCCGCTTTAAGGTCAGGAGGATAATGACGTGGATATGTATCGTGTTTCATGAGTTCATTCTCGTTTTCTATAAAAACCCCGTCTTCCGAAAACATAACATATTGTTTATCCTCATTTGTATCTTCGATTTCATAAAAAACAAGCGTCTGATAATCATCAGCAACCACGCCTTTGATTCGGATTTTCACACCTTCGCTTTCCGCTTCCAGGCTGAGCCTTTGGCCCAAGTCTTGTTGCAAGAAAGTACGTAACTGCTCATCCTCTTCTGTCCAACCATAATAGACGTAGTTAAATGCTCCAGATAAAATGGCTATCCCGATTCCAAAGACGAATACACTTGCGAAAATAAGTGCCATTCTCTTACGCTTTTTACTCTTATGCTGCCTGGCTCTCTCCTTTTCTGCCAGACTCTCTTTAATGTTCTCGATAAAATGCTCCGGCACTGGCAAGTCACTCATCCACTCAGCATGATTCAACATAATTGTGACATCCTGGAAGGCAGCCAAATCCTCCTGACATTCCCGGCAATTGTAGATATGCATCTCGAACTCTATTTTTTCCGGCCGTTTCATCGTTTTTTCCAGATAATCAATGTAGTTATTCTGATATTCCTTACAGCCGTTATAAGTTGACCCGTCGAGTTGTTTTCTTACCGACTTTACTCCGGAAAACATAAGCTCCTTCAATTTCCCCACAGAAACCCGTAGAATTTGCGCTGCTTCCTCTTGGGAAAACCCTGCTCCATATGTAAGGATCATCGCTTCCTTTTCATCGTCCTCAAGTTGATCAAGAGCTTTAAATAAATCTTTATGGGGTGTAATTTCCTCCGATGCTTGTATAACTTTTTCCTTAGAAAGCTCCCGGCAGTTATCGATGAAAATCGAGGTAACCCACAATTCGAATGATCCGGCATTTTTAAAACGCGGCAATTCCTTATGTACTTTTATAATCGACCGGTAAAATAACTCTTCCATTTGCTGCTGGTTCTGAAGATAAAACCAACCCAGTGCATAAAAGGATTGCTTATGCCGATCGAACCAGTCAACCACAGAATCGATCCCTTTTTCCTGTACAGTGGCAATCGTAATGGATTCCATTTCTGGGACCATAATTGTTCCCCCCTTGGACACGTCATCTCTAATTCTATTTTACCTTTAATTACCTATTATGCTAGATGTCTTTTACCTTTTTGGAGTGATTGGTGTCCTTATGGAGCTGAAGTTGCTTGCATAAGGGGATCTTTCCGCTTGAATAGTACCCTTATAGAGCTGATATTGCTTGCATAAGGATATCTTTCCGCTTGAACGGTACCCTTATGGAGCCCAAGTTGCTTGCATAAGGGTATCTTTCCGCTTGAATAGTACCCTTATGGAGCCAAAGTTGCTTACATAAGGGTATCTTTCCGCTTGATTGGTACCCTTATAGCGGTTAAGTTGATTGCATAAGGGTATCTTTAGCCTGTAATACTTTATTTAACTAAAAAAGCACAGGGTACATCCCCGTGCTTTCATATCTTTATAGTGCGGATACTTTATTTCTACCTGTCCGTTTTGCTTTGTATAAGGTATCATCCGCTTGTTTGATGAATTCTTCTAAGCATTGAGTTGTTTCTAGATAGGTTGAAGCACCAAGGGAGATGGTGATCTTGATTTCCTTGCCATTTGGTAAGGAGAATCGATGATTTTCTACTATTCCGCGTAGGCGTTCTGCGATTTCCAGTGCTTGAGAATAGGAACAATTCTTTAATAACAGTGAAAATTCTTCACCGCCATTTCTTGAGACAATATCACTTGGGCGTGAGCAACTGATTAACAGTCCTCCCAATTGCCTTAAAACTTCATCTCCAGCTTGATGACCATACGTATCATTGACCTTTTTGAAGTGGTCGATATCAATCATAAGCAACGATAATTTTTCATTAAGCTCCCGGGCACTTTCTAAACTTTCATTCAATGCCGAATCGAACTGTCTGACATTATTTAACCCCGTAAGGAAGTCTGTAGCCGACTGGGTTTTTAGCTGCATAAACATTTGGTTGGATTGAACGATGTACCCTGCCAAAAAATACACCATAACTCCCGATATGGTTGTAATAACCCAATAGTTAATCAAGATTTTGTACACTTGATCTGTAAAACCCATTAGATACAAAAAGCCTGAGGAAATCGTAATTAAACTGATCAATCCCATAATCGTCCACTTAAAAAAGTCCGAACCCTTCAACTTCTTTTGGACCAGTGCGGCAAACACCGCAATAATAAACATTATGAGCACAGTGACCAGAAATGTTTCCAAACTTCCATCAAAAAATACTAATCTGCTGATATTGATTATGGTGGCGGCTACGAAAGCCGGCACGAATCCTCCATAAAAAGCAGACAACAGGATCGCAATATGACGCAAGTCCATCATGATCACTGGAGTAATCTGAATACTAAAAGCCATTAACACCGAACCAAGTATTCCCGCCAATGCACCAAGTTTCAACTTTTGAAGGGTTGTATCTATCTCCGGATTGCTTTTAAATAAACTTCCGCCTATAAACAAAAATGTGATAACAAAACTAGCATGTATAAAAAAATCTTTCAGCAAGGTAATACCACCTAAAACGTGAATTTCAACTTCCTTTTATAGAATACGAGATAAAGGACAATTTTACTATAAGTTTCCGGAGTTTTCCTGATACCGCTAACTACAAACAGAGGGACGGTAAGGGTGTTTCACAATATGTTTTATTTTACCTGGAACGACCTTTTGAGAATATGGCCTTCTGCACTACCAATTTAAGTGTTGATAACTTCCATCTAGTAGAATGCTTATGTAAAAGCAACACGATTGGAAGAGCGGGTTCTGAAAGAGCAAAACTACTTGGCATTTGTGGTGACTTGTTTTACATGGCTGGGTATAATAAATTCATAA
>NZ_JBIQOE010000279.1:0-12614 GCF_047739415.1 Mesobacillus sp.
AGTTTTGAGGGAATAAAACCTCAAACCAAATAGTCTGGTGGCGATGGCGAGAAGGTCACACCCGTTCCCATACCGAACACGGAAGTTAAGCTTCTCAGCGCCGATGGTAGTTGGGGGTTTCCCCCTGTGAGAGTAGGACGCCGCCGGGCACATGAAAGAACAGCTGTAATGGCTGTTCTTTTTTTTGTGTGTAAATGTCTGAGAGGATTATCGAAGCCTAAGTAGAATGTCTAACGTACTGAAGCAAATCATGAGAAAGGCCAGAAGCAAGGAAATCAAGGACTTTGCTTGGGAGTACCTGGATTCTGGATTGCATGAATCTGTCCTGACTTCTCCGCTTTTGGGAAGGATGTTACCGAAGCGTTCGTGAACTCGATGCTGCCATTCGCACCCCTTTCAGAACCTCTTCGGAAGTTTTAAAAAACCCTCTGGAAAAATCTCCAGAGGGCTTATCTATATATTTACTTCTTCACTTTCTTCCCAAGGGATTGCAATTGATCCATTACCTTCGTGCGTGACTTTTGATCTTTTAGCAAGTATGCTGTACCTAGAGCAACAGTTGTCATCATTAGTTTTTTTCTATCCATATTAAAACCTCCTCGGTTATTTCATTGTCCATGTATTAGAAATTCCCGATATCGTATTATCTAAACATTCTCCTTTCCACTGTAATGGCTTCAAACCCTTGGTGATATTACTTTTTCATCAGGTATTGGTAAATTAAGTAAGGACCTTTTTTCAATGTTGATTTTAAAAAGGACTGAATCAATGGATAGTCTTCATTGGGCATCATCTTGATTAACTCACTCCACCATTCTGTTTCATAGCGCGCGATCATCCCAAGATTATATAACAATAGATAGTGCAGCAGCAGCTCTGGAAAAAGGAATAAATCGCCTTTATTTAAGGGAAATACATAATGCTGCTCTTCGAGATTATATTTTAATGGGAGTGGTTCAGAGGCTCCGCTTAGATGTGCTTCAAACCGGATATGGCTGGGATCCTCAACGAAAGAAACAGGGATAGAGGATTTGGTTTGAAAGAATTCCTTAAAACGGTTCTCAGTCATATGGAATTGGTCGATTATTGATTTAGGCAGCGAAAAACCTGACTCGGCATCTTTGACAACTTCGAAAATTTGCTTTCCTCTTAGATCAGAGTAGATGCCGGACAATTCTGGGATCAACTCCAATAAATCACCCATTGTTGCTTTTTCACCTTCCAATTGTTTCATGTGAAACATCTTTTCTGCCATAAGTGAGAATAATCCATTCTTCTGGAATTTCACTTCATCATCCGTAAAACTGTATTGTTGTTTTTTTCGTTTCCTTGTTGAAACTCCATGAGCTAATACAGAAGTGGTTTCAGGGTAATCAGGTTCAACTGTCAGGATACATGCTTTTATTAGATGGACAAGTCCGTAAAAGAGCAGGATTGGCTGGATGGCCAGTGGAGACTTTTCTGCCTGTTCATAATAAAGCTTCCCATGTTCGAGATAATACATAAAGGGATAACAGTTTTCGAAGCTTTTCATGTCAGGCTGGTCAATGTTGATTTTGCGGTAGCATTTTTTCAGATAGGCTTGTGAATACTCTGCTGAAAAAAAGAGAGTGTAACTATTCCATTCCTTATAAGACGTAGACACATGAAAAACCTCCAAGTTATTTGAAAAGTCGGACAAATAGTAACCTTCTTGACAGTATTTTAACCAATTGATAACCTACAAATAATATTTTCTTAAAGGGGGTCATTTACTATGTGGGAAAGTAAATTTGTAAAAGAAGGATTAACGTTTGATGATGTGCTGTTAGTGCCGGCTAAATCTGAGGTGCTGCCAAAGGATGTAAGCCTGAAGGTCAATTTGACGGAGACCTTGAGATTGAATATTCCAATCATCAGTGCCGGCATGGATACTGTAACAGAATCTGAACTGGCTATATCGATTGCTAGGCAGGGCGGCCTTGGTATCGTACATAAAAACATGTCCATAGAGCAGCAGGCTGACCAGGTCGATAAAGTAAAACGTTCTGAAAGTGGAGTCATTACCGATCCATTCTTTTTAACTCCTGAGCATCAAGTATTTGATGCTGAACATTTGATGGGGAAATACCGCATTTCTGGTGTCCCAATCGTTAATAACGAAGAAGAGCAAAAGCTTGTAGGAATCATTACGAACCGTGATATGCGTTTTATCCAGGATTACTCCATTAAAATCGAAGAAGTCATGACGAAAACGAATTTGGTGACTGCTTCTGTAGGAACTACCCTTGAAGAAGCAGAGAAAATCCTTCAGCGCCATAAGATTGAAAAACTCCCACTAGTAAATGACGAAGGCGTATTGAAAGGGCTCATTACCATCAAAGATATTGAAAAGGTGATTGAGTTCCCGAACTCTTCTAAGGATTTGCAAGGCCGCTTGCTGTGCGGCGCTGCAGTTGGTGTAACAGCCGATACGATGAAACGGGTCGAGATGCTTGTGAAATCCCATGTAGACGTCATTGTTGTCGATACAGCGCATGGCCACTCAAAGGGTGTCATTGAAACTGTGAAGCAAATCCGGGAAAGCTACCCGGAACTGAATATTATTGCTGGAAACGTTGCGACTGCAGAAGCGACAAGAGACTTGATAGAGGCAGGGGCGGATATTGTCAAGGTCGGTATTGGGCCTGGGTCTATCTGTACAACGAGGGTTGTAGCAGGTGTTGGTGTTCCGCAAATTACCGCTGTATATGATTGTGCGACAGAAGCACGCAAGCACGGCAAAGCAATCATTGCAGACGGCGGTATCAAATATTCAGGAGATATCGTCAAAGCTCTTGCTGCGGGTGGGCATGCCGTCATGCTCGGAAGCTTGCTTGCAGGTGTCAGCGAAAGTCCAGGGGAAACTGAAATCTACCAGGGAAGACGCTTTAAAGTATATCGTGGAATGGGCTCAGTTGGGGCGATGGAAAAAGGCTCTAAAGACCGTTACTTCCAGGAAGATAATAAGAAGTTCGTTCCGGAAGGCATTGAAGGAAGAATTCCGTATAAAGGTCCTCTTACAGATACAATTTATCAGCTTGTAGGCGGTATTCGCTCTGGTATGGGATATTGCGGCACTGCGAATCTTGAAGAATTAAGGGAGAACGCCCAATTCATCAAAATGACTGGTGCAGGACTAAGAGAGAGTCACCCACATGATGTCCAGATTACGAAGGAAGCACCGAATTACTCCATGAGCTAGGTTTATATTTGGAAAACAGCCAGGGACTACGACTTTTTTCCTGTATATCAGCTGTTTTTTCCTTATTTTTCAATAGACAGAGTGACTATCCTCTGTCTATTTTTTTCATTTTTTTTATGTTAAACTATACGGGTGTGATTTTTTGGGATTAACAATTATGAAAGTTTCATAGATATTTAATTAAAATTTTGGAGGGAAATTTGTCTTGAATCGTAAACAGAAACAGCTTTCAATGTTCTTTGCAGCATTCATTTTAACGATCACAACTATGTTTTCCGGATTTTCAATGGAAGCAGAGGCAGCAGAGGGACAATTAGGCATCGATGCTGAAGCAGCCATGCTGATTGACGCAGGTACAGGAAGAGTTTTATATGAAAAAAATTCCGATGTCGTCCTTGGCGTAGCGTCCATGTCTAAAATGATGACAGAATACATGGTCCTAGAAGCAGTCAAGGAAGGAAAGCTTAAGTGGGATCAAAAGGTAAAAATCAATGAGTATGTCCATAAGTTGTCAGCTGCACCTGGCCTATCCAATGTGGGATTAACTCAAGGTGAAGATTATACGGTAAAAGAATTATATGAAGCGATGGCAATCCATTCTGGAAATGCAGCGACTGTTGCACTTGCAGAGGTTCTTTCAGGAACAGAGAAGAATCATGTTGAAAAAATGAATAAAAAAGCAGCTGAACTTGGTTTGAAGGATTATAAATTCGTAAACTCCTCAGGTTTAAATAATAGAGACCTATTAGGACAACATCCTGCTGGCGGCCCAGAGGAAGAGAATGTGATGTCAGCACGTTCATTGGCTAAGCTTGCTTACCGTTTGCTGAAGGATTATCCGGAAGTACTGGAAACAGCAAGTGTGCCTGCATTGAAATTCCGTGACGGACGAGAATACAAGAACTTTAACTGGATGCTTCCAGGTCTTATCTACCAATATGATGGTGTTGACGGCTTAAAAACAGGATCGACTGATTTCGCAGGCTATGGTTTTACAGCTACTGCAAAGAAAAATGGGCAGAGATTCATTTCTGTTATCATGAAGGCAGACTCTAAGGACAGCCGTTTTGCTGAAACACGTAAGATATTGGACTTTGCTTTCAGCAATTTCACTGAAGAAGAACTTGTAAAAAAGAATCATCAGGTTAAAGGCAAGAAAAACCTTCCTGTTACAAAAGGGAAGGAAGACAGTGTTAAGATCCAATCTAAAAAAGCCATTACTATGACAATCAGGAATGGTGAAAAGGAACAATATGAACCGGTACTTGTACTGGATAAAAAGAAGCTGAATGAAAATGGCGAACTGACTGCTCCTATTAAAAAAGGCGAACAGGTCGGCTATATGACTGTAAAGTCCAAAAACGATGAAAACATAAGCTTTTTAACTGAAGATGGACAAAAGCAAATCCAGGTTCCAGTTGTCGCTGCTGAAAGTGTTGAAAAGGCTAACTGGTTCGTACTGATGATGCGCGGAATCGGCGGTTTCTTTGGAGACCTATTTGGCGGCGTAGCTGATACGGTAAAAGGTTGGTTTTAATTAATATTGAAAGGTTTCCTGTCTTGACAGGAAACCTTTTTTATTGTTTATTTTCAGTAGGGGTAACTGAATTCCGACTAAACAAGTGTGGTTTTCCAGTTATTTTCAAGTGCTTACATAGTAATCCTTTTTATAGGGACAAGGGGGAAAAAGAATGAAGACAGGTACTGATCGAGTTAAACGCGGTATGGCAGAAATGCAAAAGGGCGGCGTCATCATGGACGTTGTTAACGCTGAGCAGGCGAAGATCGCTGAAGAAGCCGGTGCAGTTGCCGTAATGGCATTGGAGCGTGTTCCATCAGATATCCGCGCGGCAGGCGGCGTAGCAAGAATGGCTGACCCACGTATCACTGAAGAGGTAATGGGTGCTGTCACAATTCCCGTTATGGCAAAAGCACGGATCGGCCACATCGTAGAAGCACGCGTGCTTGAAGCGATGGGTGTTGATTATATCGATGAGAGTGAAGTTCTGACTCCGGCAGATGAAGAATTCCACTTAAATAAAAGAGATTATACAGTTCCATTTGTATGTGGTTGCCGTGATCTTGGCGAAGCAGCGAGAAGGATTGGCGAAGGAGCCTCCATGCTCCGTACCAAGGGAGAGCCTGGCACAGGCAATATCGTCGAGGCTGTACGCCATATCCGCAAGGTAAATGCCCAGGTGCGCAAAGTAGTTGCAATGGATTTGGACGAGCTTATGACTGAGGCCAAGCTTCTTGGAGCTCCATATGAGCTTCTGCTTGAAATCAAGCAGCTTGGACGTCTTCCGGTCGTGAACTTTGCTGCCGGTTGCGTTGCAACGCCAGCAGATGCGGCATTGATGATGCAGCTAGGTGCTGACGGAGTTTTTGTAGGATCTGGTATCTTCAAATCTGATAATCCTGCGAAGTTTGCAAAGGCAATTGTCGAAGCGACTACTCATTATCAGGATTACGAACTGATTGCGAACATTTCGAAAGGTCTTGGCATCCCGATGAAGGGTATGGAAATTTCATCATTGGCACCAGAAGCCCGCATGCAGGACCGCGGCTGGTAAGGGGATAGCTATGGTGAAAATAGGAGTACTTGGCCTTCAGGGCGCTGTACGAGAGCATATATGGGCAATCGAAGCATCTGGAGCTGAAGGCACTGTCATTAAGCGTCCAGAAGAGCTATCAGAAGTCGATGGCCTGATCATTCCCGGCGGAGAAAGCACTACAATCCGCCGTCTTATTGATAAGTATGGCTTCATGGAAGAGTTAAAGAAGTTCGCTGCAGATGGTAAGCCGATGTTCGGAACCTGTGCCGGATTGATTCTGCTTGCGAATGATCTCGTTGGCTATGATGCGCCGCATATCGGTGTCATGGATGTGAAAGTGGAGCGTAACTCTTTTGGCCGCCAGCGAGAAAGCTTTGAAGCTGACATCAATATTGCCGATGTTGCTGATAATTTCTCCGCCGTCTTCATCCGGGCACCTCATATTGTGGAAGCTGGCGAGAATGTCGAAGTGCTGGCCAAGCATAATGACAGGATCGTTGCTGCTCGTGACGGACAGTTCCTCGGTTGTTCCTTCCATCCTGAGTTGACGGATGATTATCGACTTATGAACTATTTTGTAAAAATGGTCGAGGAGACAAAGAGTAAAAATTTTGCATAAACCGCTTGCATGCTGAACATAATTGTAGTAAATTATGAATTAAAATTTGATAGTAAAAAAGCTATGAGAGGGAATAGTAGCTTGCGTCCATTCCGAAGAGAGCCGGTGGTTGGTGCGAACCGGTGTCTGGAGCAAATGAATCCGCCCTCGAGCAGAGTATGGAACGCCAATATGGCTAGTAAATACTTTCGGTAAAAACCGTTATTTTATGAGTGGAAAGCAGTTTTGCTTTCAACTAGGGTGGCAACGCGGGTTAACTCTCGTCCCTTTTTGGGGACGGGAGTTTTTTATTTTATCAAAGGCTTTTTTACTTGAGGCAAAAGGGAGGAAATAGCAGTGTTAGATGTAAAGTATTTGAGAGCGAATTTTGAAGAAGTAAAACAAAAGCTGCAGCACCGTGGTGAAGACATGACCGACTTCGGCAAGTTTGAGGATCTGGATGTGAGGCGCAGGGAATTGATTCTCGAGGCTGAACAGCTGAAGAGCAGAAGAAATGAAGTGTCCCAGCAGGTTGCGCAGTTGAAGCGTGAAAAGCAGGATGCTGACCACTTGATTGCTGAAATGCGTGAAGTTGGCGAAAAGATCAAGGTTTTGGATGACCAGTTGCGAGAGGTTGAGGAAGAACTGGAAGCACTGATGCTCAGCATTCCTAATATCCCTCATGAGAGTGTTCCTGTTGGAGAAACGGAAGATGATAATGTAGAGGTTCGCAAATGGGGTGAAATCCGTGATTTTGAATTCGAAGCGAAGCCGCACTGGGATATCGCAGACCATTTGAAAATCTTGGATTTTGAACGCGCTGGAAAAGTAACCGGCAGCCGTTTTGTATTTTACAAGGGATTAGGAGCCCGTCTTGAGCGTGCCTTGATGAGCTTCATGCTTGACCTTCATGTTGACGAGCATGGTTACACAGAAGTTCTTCCTCCATACATGGTTAACCGTGCAAGCATGACCGGAACAGGCCAGCTTCCTAAGTTTGAAGAAGATGCTTTCCGAATCGAGAGCGAAGATTATTTCTTGATCCCGACGGCTGAGGTTCCTGTAACGAATATGCACCGCGATGAAATCCTGAGCGGAGAGGAATTGCCGATTAATTATGCTGCCTACAGCGCATGCTTCCGTTCAGAGGCAGGATCTGCAGGCCGGGATACACGCGGTTTGATCCGACAGCACCAGTTCAACAAAGTCGAGCTTGTTAAGTTCGTAAAACCGGAAGATTCTTACGAAGAGCTTGAGAAACTTACTGGACATGCTGAAAAAGTCTTGCAGCTGCTGGGACTTCCTTACCGCGTGTTGAGCATGTGCTCAGCAGACCTTGGATTCACAGCTGCCAAGAAGTACGATATCGAAGTTTGGATTCCAAGCTATGGCACTTACAGGGAAATCTCTTCTTGCAGTAACTTTGAAGGCTTCCAGGCTAGACGTGCGAATATCCGTTTCCGCCGTGAAGCCAAGGCTAAACCAGAGCATGTGCACACACTGAACGGATCTGGTCTTGCGATTGGCCGTACAGTAGCCGCAATCCTGGAGAATTACCAGCAAGCTGATGGAAGTGTCATCATACCTGAAGCATTGCGTCCGTACATGGGCAACAGGGAAGTTATTGCTCCTGAATAATATTAAAATTAGGGCAGGATTCATTCCTGCCCAAAAAAACTTTAAAAGAAGTGTTGACTCGAATTTCAATACGTGATATTATATTTCTTGTCTCGGAGGTATACCCAAGTCTGGCTGAAGGGATCGGTCTTGAAAACCGACAGGCGGGTAACACCGCGCGGGGGTTCGAATCCCTCTACCTCCTCCATAATTTTAATATTAAAGCATTAACGCATAAAAACAATTTGGAGATTGTGTAAAGAAACCCGTTACGGATGTAGCGGGTTTCTTTATATCTCTTTTTTGGTCTATAGCAAAGTTCTATGTGCCCTTTTAGGGAGAGGTAAGCTAGAATTGGGCTTATAGAAAAGTTCTATAGGCCCATTTGAGAGCTTTCTACTTAATATGGTCTTATAGAAAAGTTCTATAGACCCTTTTGGGAGCTTTCTACTTGAATTGGTCTTATAGAAGAGTTCTATAGGCCCTTTTGGGAGTTTTCTACTTGATTTGGTCTTATAGAATCGTTCAACATAACGATAGTGGATCAAGCTATAGTGTTTAGATAATAAAAAACCGCCAATCGGCGGTTTTATTTTTTCAACAATTGAGTTTGCCTAATATGCGTAGCGATTTTCTCAACGATTGGTTCAATTGATTCAGGGTTGTTGAACAAATCGTAATCATTGATATTCAAACGCAGGACAGGGCATGCGTTGAAATTATTGATCCAGTTCTCATAACGTCCGTGCATTTCTTCCCAATAAGAAATTGGTGTCTGCTGTTCCATCGGACGTCCTCTTAGCTTGATGCGTTCTAGAATATCGTCAATTGAACCCTCAAGGTAGATCAGCAAATCTGGATGCGGGAAGTATGGAGTCATCACCATTGCTTCGAAAAGGCTCTTGTATGTTTCGTAGTCCACAGGTGACATTGTGCCTTTTTCATAATGCATTTTAGCGAAGATGCCTGTATCTTCATAAATCGAACGGTCCTGGATAAAGCCGCCGCCGTATTCGAAAATTCTTTTTTGCTCCTTGAAGCGCTCTGCAAGGAAGTAGATTTGCAGGTGGAAGCTCCAGCGTTCGAAATCGGCATAGAACTTATCGAGGTATGGATTTGTATCTACTTTTTCAAAGGATGTACGGAACCGAAGGGCATCCGCCAGCGCATTTGTCATAGTCGATTTGCCGACTCCCACAGTACCAGCAATCGTGATGACCGCATTTGCCGGGATGTCATATTTTGTTCTTAGATTCATGGTTGTACGCTCCTTTTTCTTAATGATGCGGTTAGCTGGTCAATGATCAGCTGGAGATCTTCTTCATTTTTAACGAAATCCAGGTCATCGCCGCTGAAACGGAGGACTGGGATCTCAGGGTGGTCTTGCTCGAATTGAAGCATTGCTTGTTCATAATCAAGAGATAATTGCTCTAAATATAAAGGGCTGATGTTTTTTTCGACTTCGCGGCCGCGCATCTTGATGCGCTTCAACAATGTATCAAGACTTGCATTTAAGTAAATGATGACATTCGGTTTAGGCATATCTTTTGTCAGGATTTGATAAATATCTAGATATTTTTTATATTCCTGTTCATTTAATGTGCGCTGGGCGAAAATGAGGTTTTTCATGATATGATAATCAGCTACGACTGATTTGTCTTTGCTGAGGTAATGTTCATTAATATCTCCAAGCTGCTTGTATCGATTGCAGAGGAAAAACATTTCTGTCTGGAAACTCCATTCTTCTATGTTATCGTAAAACTTCCCCAAAAATGGATTTTCATCGACAATTTCCTTTAAAAGTGCAAATTGAAACCTCTCGGAAATAGCACGTGCTAATGACGTTTTCCCAATACCGATTGGTCCTTCAACCGTTATAAAAGGTGTTCCTTCCACAACATGTCCTCCCTCTCTGTTGTATCTATCTCTTTTTTACATTTCTGTCAGTTAAATCACGCAAAGTCCATTTTATCACACACAGTATGGTATGGGTATGGAATATTAAGAGGCAATTTTAGCAAAAAAGAAGACAGCCGCATAAATACTGCGCCTGTCATTTATTATCGGAATTTGTAAAATTATTTTAACAGAAAATTTTATCTTTTTACCACATTGAAATTATCCTGGATGAGCAGCCAGTTCTGCGGGAAGGAAAGTCCGAGCTTCCAGTAGCTCATTCCTCTCAGGTTCAATTCCTTTATCAAATCGAATTTTGCCTGGATGGACCTTGCGTCCTCAAACCAGACTTCATGCTGTTTTCCATCTTGCGCTGTATAGCGGAAGGTCGGCGCCTGAGATTTTGCATTGTACTGGATCGGGACATTATTATCGGCTGCAATCTGGATCGCCTGCTGCGGACTGACGGCCCTTGCGATGGATCCTTCCACAAATGGAAGCGTCCAATCATAGCCATAAAGGTTCTGGCCCATCATGACTTTTTGTGATGGCATTTCACTGACAGCATACTCCAGCACCTGACGGACAGGTCCAATAGGGGAGACTGCCTGTGCAGGTCCGCCGCTATAGCCCCATTCATAGGTCATGATGACGACGAAATCGACAATCTCTCCATGTGCTTTGTAGTCATGTGCCGTATACCAGGGCCCTGTTTGAGCTGCACTCGTTTTTGGAGCGAGTGCGGTGGAAATAAACCAGCCTTCCTGTTTAAAACGATCTCTTGCCTTTCTCAGAAAGGTATTATAGGCTTCACGGTCTTCTGGACGAAGGAATTCGAAATCAAAATGGATATCGCGGAATCCGTATTTTTTTGCGGTAGTAACAATATTGTTCAGGAATTTGTCCTGAACAGGGATATCATTCAGGATGATCCGGCCAAGCTCATCGCTGAACTGGTCGTTTTCCTGGTTGGTGATGACCATCATCAATATATTGTTGTTTGCCTCGGCAATGGCCGGAAAATTGTTCAGCAGTGGTTCCTTCAATGAACCGTCCCGTAAGGCCTGGAAGCTAAACGGAGCAAGGTAGGTTAAATAAGGGGCAGCTTCCCGTGCAGCTGTTTCCAGTGCAGGCGCTACATTGTTCCCCCGTGGTTCTACATAGGCATTGAATTCCGCATTTGATTTCGGCCGCTGTGGAATATATAGACGAAAACCGACCGATAATGGCTGGTTGACCGAAATTCCGTTAATCCTTGCGAGTTCCTGAGGAGTGATCCCGAACCTTCTGGAAATTGCCCAGAGGCTGTCGCCTGGCTGGACAAAATAAAAGCTTCCGACAATCGGGATGACCATCGCCTGGCCGACCACAAGATTATTAGGATTAGGCAGTTCATTCGCCTCGGTTATATCCGCAACAGATGACCCATAAACTTGAGCGATCTGTGTCAAAGTCTGTCCTTGCTGTACCACATGAATTTGCATCTTCTTCCCTCCCTGGCATTTTAGCGCTACAACCATTGTATGAAGGAAGAAAATGCAGTATGTTATAAATCTAGCTCGCTGGAAGGCCTTGTTTCAGCGGACAGGACGTTTTTCATCATTGTCAGTGCATATTTATTATCCTCGTCAATATTGGAAGCAATGAAGTCCTCTGGAATGATCAGGTTGTATTCGCGCATGTATGCATCATTCGCGGTGAAAAGCACGCAGATATTACCTGCAATCCCCGCCAGGACCAAGGTGTCCACCTTCAGTTGCTGAAGCAGGGTATGAAGCGCCGTTCCATAAAAGGCAGAATGCTTTGGCTTGATCAGGAAATAGTCCTTATTCTTTTCAGGAGCAATTTTTTTAATGATTTCTTCACTCGTTTCATTTGAGCAATAATCCATGATTTTTTTAAAATCTGCCTGCCATAGATTATAATGGTCATTAATATAGATAACGGGCATGCCCTTCTCATTGAAAGATTTCTTTAATGTTAAAATTGGATCGATGATTTTTCTGGTGTTTTTTGCGAGGTCTTCACCTGCATTAAAATTAAAATCATTGATCATATCAATGATCAATAGAGCAGTCTTTGGCATGAGTAATCCTCTCCTTTTCCTATATGTTTTTACCGGTGGGGGATTATTAAACCAAATGGAAATATAAAACACCTTAATGGAGGAAAAGATGGAATATACTCCAGATGAACGATATATGTTAGAAGCAATTGAAGAAGCGAAAAAAGCAGGGCAGATGGACGAGGTGCCGATTGGGGCTGTCATTGTGCTGGATGGTGAGATCATTGCACGTGCCCATAATCTCCGTGAAACAAAGCAAAGTTCCATTGCACATGCAGAAGTTCTCGCAATCGACGAGGCCTGCAAGAAGCTCGGTACATGGCGGCTGGAGGATGCTGTGTTATATGTAACCCTTGAGCCATGCCCTATGTGCGCCGGGGCGATCATGCTGTCCCGAGTGAAGAAAGTGGTCTATGGTGCAAAGGATCCGAAGGGCGGCTGTGCAGGGACCTTCATGAATATACTCCAGGATGAGCGTTTCAACCATCAAAGTGAAGTGGTGACAGGCGTGCTGGAAGTAGAATGCGGAGCACTGTTATCAGACTTTTTCAGGAATCTGCGAGAAAAAAAGAAGCTGAAAAAGAGACAGGCAAAAGAGGAACTGGAACAGCATACAGGAATTGACAGGGGATAAGCATTGCTTTTTAGTCCGTGAGTTAG
>NZ_JBIQOE010000280.1:0-16425 GCF_047739415.1 Mesobacillus sp.
GATTAATATAGACAAAAAATGGCTAATTATGGTGAAAAATATGTTAATCTATTAATGGAAATATTTCTCTATGAAAGGCAGATCATTAATGGACTCTTATTTTTTTCCCGTATTAATGTTAGTCGTTATATGGATTTTAAACCGCAACTTTGCCACAATTAAAGGCTGGATTGAAGAAAGGCACGTTGCCAACATTCTTTCTTCTTTAGATTCTCAAAACTACAGCCTCATGAACGACCTCTATCTACCGAAAGAAAATGGACAAACGACTCAAATTGACCACTTATTAATTTCCCCAAAAGGCATATTTGTCATTGAAACGAAGAACTACAAAGGCTGGATTACTGGCTCAGAACACAGCCAGTATTGGAATCAGACAAATTATCAGCGAAAAGATAAATTGTACAATCCTATTTGGCAGAATTCAGGTCATATAAAAGCCCTTGAAACAATCTTGGGAGACGCGGCTTCAGAGATACCCATCCACTCGATAATCGTATTCGGAAAACAAGCCACACTAAAATTCAAAGAACCATTCAAGAATGCCTTTGTCATCAAAAGCAGCGAGCTTCTGGCTACAATTAATAAAATCCAGGTCACACAGGAAGTATCCCTTTTTAAGCGCGGTAAAGTGAAGCAATTACTCGTCCCATTTCTCATCCAGGATCAAAAACAAAAGCGAGAAATAAAGAAAAAGCATGTCTCAGATATTAAAAACGAGCTCAAGCAAAAGAAAACAATGGTGACTGAAAACATATGCCCTCGATGTGGAAGTCCCCTTGTTTCCAGAACAGGTAAAAAAGGAAAGTTCAAAGGCTGCAGCAGCTTTCCAAAATGCAGGTTTATAGCATAGGAGTTCTACGGAAAGCTTGAATAAGCTAGTGTGTTACATAGTCATTTTATTCGTTAACAATCTATGACCTTATAAATATGAAAAGGTGAAAAACGTGAATTTCGAAATGATAATAGAAAAACCGATATTAAAAAGCTTTGAGAAAACCAAAGAGAGAGTAGCAATGAGGGCAATCATTATGAAGAATAATGTATTCTGCTAGTTCAATCCAATCAAGGAGATTATAAATTTCCAGGAGGTGGCTTGGAGGAAAGTGAAAGCCACGAAGAATGTCTAATACGAGAAGTAAGAGAAGAAACAGGTTATATGCATTGCAAAGTCAAAGACAAAGTTGGCACAGTCACTGAACGGAAAATGGACGAGTATGTCGACAATGCCCTATTTGAAATGACCTCGCACTATTATCTTTGTGAATTAGCAACTGTTGAAAAAACGGCCCAACAATTGGATGGGTACGAAGCTGAACTGAATTTCACACCCAAATGGGTTACCCTGGAGGAAGCCATTAAGCAAAATGAAAGCTTGATAGAAAGATATGAGCAAAATGGCTGGTTGAAGCGTGAGACATTTGTGTTGAAACAACTTGAGAATATGCTGAGTGATGAATGTATATAAAGCACTGGTAAAACAGCTTAGCATTTATTGGTAAACAATCTGTCACTACGTGGTAAAAACAATGGCAGTAGTGTCAGTGATCATCAAATTACACGTTCCTACTTGGTTTGGATAGTGTGCGCTAATCTATTCCTTCCAAACTGAACGAACCGAAAAAAGCGCAGGATATTCCCCTGCGCTTCCAATCTAGCTAAACAGCATTGGATAAACGTCTCGTAAATAATTCGGAATAGCCCTCTCTTGAAACACTAGCCATCTCCTTAAAAGTTACTCCTTGAGCTAAAAGGAAATGAACCAATTCCCAACCGGCGTAGTATGCTTCTCTTTCATGGTATGTGGTTCCATTCCCAAACGTAAACATTGTTACCGCTTTTGAAGAGGCATCATCTAAAAAAGGAAAGATTCCGTTTAGGATTTCCGCTCGGCTTTCTTTACAAGATTGAAGCCAACCTGTTTCACGCTCAATATATTGTTCATCTGGATGCCCAGGGACTAAAGATTTGCTTACCTGAGTCGCTAACCCTTCCTGCAAAATAGTAGATGCGATTGTTCGTTCCCACTCACCTGTAAGATTTGCCGTTTGTGTATGTACTATATGTGTCAGTTCATGTGCAAGAAAAATTTCAGAATCTCCGTTCTCAACCGGTAGACAAAGCGCCATACGCTTTTGGTCATAGGGAGCAACAAAAGGATTATTTTCAAATCCCCCAACGAAATAAACAACGACTAAATCAATTGGCTTATCATAACCAAGCAATGCTTTAACTTTTGTCAGGTACTCCCTTACTTTTGCCTCATTGGGTTTCCATGACTCTATAAAAGTTAAATATTCAGGATAAACTTCCCAGGCAGCGTCCAGCAAATTTCTCGCCATCATTTTTCCCTCGTCTCCAGGAGGAACCGCCGCAAAGTTATAATGCTCCCTCCAAAGAGCCCATCTTTTTTCATCATCTACTTCAGGCTTATTTGCCTGTTCGTAAAAAGATAAAAACTTAGGTGCTAAATTTAATACTTCAACTTTATCCAATAATGTCACCACCTACATACTATTGATTGAATGATAGACTTATTTAACTTCAAGTACTATTCAATAAGGGGAAAAAGAAGGAGCACTGTAAATGTCCCTTTGCTTTCGAATACTGAAGTCCTTACTACTATTTACAAAGATTTGATTACTCCTAAGAGTTCCTGATTTTTATCTTCTTCAAACAACCTAACCATCTCTCTATACAACTCTTCCTCATCGTTCCAATCCTCTATAAACACAGATTTCGAGAACAATCGAGTATATCTAGAAGTTGGCAGTTTTGATTGAACAGAAAAAAGGATTCCAGATTCTTCTAACTGATTAATCAGTTTGAGTCTTTGATCAGCTTGAAGTGGCCCTAATTCCAGAGTCAATTTTAATCGATCATCTCTTAATCGCTCAAACCAGTATGTAAAGGTACTGTCATGCCACCACCATTTTTCTCGAGTAACCCCGAATGTTTTCTCTAATTCTCTGAACTCGCTCATCAAAAAAGAGGCATTCTTGTTGCCGACTCGATAATGTGACGAATCAATTCCATGAATTTGAGCAAATTTCACGAAAGGACCCTGAGGGAATTGTTCAGATGTAATCTCGCTAATCTTCCGCTCTTCTAGTAACTCTTGGTCCAACTTGTTTTCAATCATCTCTACCGCTTTTGCAATTTTCCTAAGAGTATCTTTAAGATTTTCATCATGATATAAAGATTCCATGCCAGTAACAACTTCTTGCTTGTTTGCCCAATCAATTATACTCAAATTCTCAGTATATATTTTGGTGTATTTTTTTCCCTCTAATTTTGCTGTAGGACGAATTGAAACACCTTGAATTTCCAGTGCATTAAGCAGCTTTAAACGGTTCTCATAAGGGACAGGTCCTACCTCGATGGAAATTTTCAATCTTTCATTCCATGTCCTTTCGAACCATATGATCAAGCCATGCCCTCTCCAGTAACCCTGTTCCGGTTCTCCTATGGTCTCGGTAAAATCTAGCCATTCAGGCAAAATAAAATTTGGAACCTGAGCATGTGCTTTATAAACCTCTATAGGGAGGTCCTCGAGCTGAACAAATGATAAAAATGCTTCATGAAGGACACTACTTCCAATTTTAAAGATATAGTCTATCGTTTGCTTTTTTTTAGCATAGATTCTCTTTAAAGCATTTTGTTGTACTAATGACAACCCGTCAATCCAAGTATAAATATCACGATATCTTGGTTGTTTACGGAACTCATCATGTTGACTTAAGTATAGAAAATCTACTGCAGCCTTATTAGTTTGATATACATCTTGGGCAAGTTGAATCGCTTCCTCATCTTGTACAAGTTCTTCTTTCAGAATTGCAGTATAATGCATCAAGAACTCGAAAATATTTTCTGACATGATTTCACGATTTAGCTCAATATGTAAAAGAATGATATCCATTAGGTCATTATAGTCGAGCACCCAGTATTCAGGATGAGTCGGTGCATCGCTCCTAAGGGTTAAGAAAATCGGAATAACCTTAAAATCCTTATAAACCCTTTTTGCATATTCTAAATAATCATCAAGCTGTCCCAGAGATTCTGAAGCATGAAATTTATTTTCAATAACCAGAACCATCTTTTGGGAGGGAACTACAACAACAATATCAATATATCGATTGGTATGAGTCTTTACCTCGCGATAAACTTCAACATCTGAGAAAGAAGCATGCATATACGTTAAAAAGTCTATTTCAGCTAATTTATCTTCATTTTCCTGCCTTGTCACCAAACGAGAGACTACTTTCTTAATAAAAAAGTTTCCTAACTGATGATTCTCGCTCGGGTCTAATAACCAAGCAAGAACATTTGAGTGCCTAATTTCAAATTGATCGACACGTAAAACTTTTAATGGATTAAACTGATGAAACTTTTGGTGGAGCTGGGCAAACTCCTTTGAGTGATCCAATTGTGCAATGCTTTCTATCGAAAAAGACATATAATATCCTTCCTTCCTAACTCCTGAGGTAGTCCATGCTTGTTAATACTAATTGTTTTAATTCACTATTCAGACTACCTGGCACCATCTGTATAGCACCCATTCCAAAATTCTCTCGAAACTCCACATCAAAATACCTCATCGAATCTGCTTGATCATCTGATGTAGGAGTTAAAATGTAGACTTCCTTGACTGCTTTTTCTCCAGATTCCCGATGTATGATTCCATCTCGATATTTGTGCATTTCCCCAAGTGCGGTTCCTATGTTTCCAGGTACCCTGTACTTTGGATCGAACACAATTATGAAATCTTTCCCTTCCAGTACAATATCCGGAATCATTCTCTGCGTATATGTATGGAAGGTCTTTGAATTGTATTGATAGGATCGTTGAAAGTATAAAGTCATGTCATTTACCAAATGTACGGAGCTCTGATTGTTTTCAGCTAAATTCAAGAACAATCCATTTCTATTAGTCTTGAATAGATTGCTGGTGTCTTTAATTAAATGTGACTCTCTCAATATTTTAACCACATACATATAACACCACATTTCATACAAGAAAAAGGTATCCTTCAAAGCGATTGGGTAAGAAAATCCAATTCCTTCCCTTTTATGCCTGTAGAGCTTATCAAACCATTCATACCATAATCGATAAACAGGATGCTTCCTAAAGGTCTGGGTTATGTTGTATGGACCCTTATTTTCATCAATCTCTGTTAAAAAGGGGCTATTCATCCAGTATCGAAGAATCGATATATACTTTTTGGCTTTCATGGATACAGAATCAATTGCTGCTTCTTCATAGTTCCTTAGCAGCCTGAATAAATCTATTACTTGCTGCTTTAAGACCTGATTCTCATAAAGGTTAATAGTTTCGTATGTTTTAGCCGTTTCAACATGCGTAGGAACATCTCGACCGTGCCCTTTTCTGTCCAACCAAGATAAGGTCGTTTGTTCAGCTCTCTGAACTTTTTCTCTTTTTATGATGGTAGTCTGTTTCTCTAATTTTCTGATTAGCTTGCTTTCTATCTTCGAAAAAATTTGTCGTAGCTGCTGAAAGTTGCGTTCAATGTAACTCCATTGCGTCCAAGATAGCTCTCGACTCTTTCCGTAAGTGTTAACCTGTGTTTCCAAACCAGATAATTGAAAACAAATATTGGCTTCCTCCAATATGTCTTCAATCATTAAAGTATATTGCTCTTCAGTTAGCTTACGTTGATCAGGATAAATATAAGACTCAAACTCCTGACCATTAATTGAGATTCTTAAGCTTCCACTTTGAAACGGAGTAAGCATAGTTGCATAGAGAACCTGCTCTTGTCTGTAAAATGGCAAAGGAACATCCTGGATAGTGACATGGATGCTATCTCCTTTATAACGGAGTTTATACTCAGCTGCTTCGGTTAAATACGCATCGGTAATATGGATCCATCCTTGGTTAATATCCAATATTTCAAGGTAGTTATCTCCAGAACTGAGTTGCTCCATAATACTCCAGCTCCTCTTGCATCCTTTTGACATGTTTTAGCGAGATGGAATCAGCCTTAAGGTTTTCCTTAAGCCAAACTTCCATCTTTCTTAACATTGCAGCAATCCTTTCATCACCACGAATTTTCGTTAAAACCTTCTCAGAAATAACGCGATCTAAAGCTTTTAACGACTCCATTTGATGTTCCTCAGGCAACTGATGATTAACAAACAGTTTGCGCAACATTTCCCCCATTGTCCGATAACCAAAATGAAGTTCATACGTTAATAACATCTGATGCAATTCCTTAAGCATGGCAAATTCTCGACCGAGCACCTCCTTGATATCCTGGTCCGCACGATCCCAGTATGCATTAAAGTCAACATCAGACAAGGTCATGACAAATGCACGGTCAAGCACCTTATCAGAGATGGAATGAGTGGTTTCATCTACATTAATCGTACCTAGTAGATAAACATTAGGCGGGATTAATAGCCTTTTAGGGATTTCATCTATATGGTCATCTTGATGCAATGGTATTTCCTTTCTTGATTCAACCGCGCTAAGATAATCACTTAAATAGTATTCAACTCGAGCAAGATTCATTTCATCAAGTAAAATAAAATGAGGTTTCTCCCTTTCCTTCAAAGCATTTAGGATAACATTAAGAAACTCTGTTCTAACATATCGCTTCTCAAAAGAACTATAGTATCCAAACAGGGCACTCGCATCAGTCCAATCAGGCCTTACCGGAATGATCGTGAAGTACGGATTTTCATCCTCATACTCCAGACCATAGACTGCATTAGTATACAGACGGCATAATTGAGTTTTTCCGGTTCCAGAAATGCCGCTTAAAAGAACAAAATGCTTATCATCAAGAGCAGTTAAATTCAGATGCAGGTCCCGGATAATTTCTTTTGAAAAAGTGAAACTACTATTTGTTATAGTTTGATAGATTTCCTCAAATTGAAAATTCGGTTCAAGTAAATCAGTGTTCTCAGTCGGTGAATCCACTAAGTCCTCTTCTTCATCTTGTTCATCAGTAGGCAATTCAAGTTTTTGGCTTGCATGCGCAAATAACAAAGCAGCGTCAATGAAGTTTTTCTTAACTTGTTCGTTACCTTCAACAAAGATTTGAGTCACATTATTAAAACTACCAACTCTATATACATTGCTTCCTGCTTCAATTCCATGTTCGTTCAATAATTTCATTGCCTCTGCCATTACCTGATGGTTATCCAGGGATTGTGTGGTAAAGGATTTTGATATCTTCCATTCCTTAATACCATTACCTAAAATTTCACGAGCATTTGTAAATATATGATTATGCCCTTCTATCTGTACCATAATGGTTTGGAAAGGAGAGAACTTTTCATGGAACTCAAAATAATATAGAAAACCCTTTGTAACCAACTGGTCGCTCTCATAGATATGAAACGACTGTCTCTTCGCATTTGTTTTGTATCCTTCTGCAGAAGAAATTTCAACTGTGTATGTACGCCCTAGTAGTTCAGTTTCCTTTATATTTCTAGTTGAGGCCAGAGCCATCAATGCATTGTAAGTTTTATGGGTTAAATCTATTTCTTCATTAAAATAAGTTCTATATTCCTCCAACTGCTTCCAAGTTCTGAGAAGGCTATCTATCAATAACTGTTCTTCAAGTTGGCTTTCCAAAGGAAGACTCATTCCAATTTGAAACCACGGACGCCTTCTTGGTTTGATACAATCTTTTATGTATTTAACGAAATCCTCTCTAGGAATTTTCTCCTTTTCTTTCCAGCCAGTCAAAATATCGAACTCCAAGGGAATCGAGTTTAGTACACTATGTATCTTCTCATTTTTATACCATGCCCAAAACGGGATAAAGTTCACCTCATGGTGGATAAGGATTAATTGGCTGAATCCATTAAGTTCCAAAGTGATTAGGTTATATTCTTTATCTTTCACTTTACGATATAACCCAACAAAGTATTTGCGACCAATGTCTGAGACTTTTTTCTTTTCTGCATATGTTGGATTTCTTGCATCATGATATGTTGTAGACAAGGTAGTATCGTAGCTACGTATATATACTTCTTCGTTTAATTGAATATCTAACTTGTCTACAAAGCGTTCAAACAATGGTTTAATAACCGGCGAAATTTCATCCAATGCCTTTCTGCATCGGAATTCTGTATTATCCATGTTTAATATTGATTGAAAATGATTGAGATCAAGCATTGAAGCACCCTCTTTTTTTATTAAAAACTATTAATTTAATACTACTAAAGATAGTATGGAAATAAAAGGCTGTGAATAACTCTAAATAGACAATATTCTTCCTCAATAACAAATATAAAAGCGTTCCCGTCTCATAGAGTTAGGATTACCTGTTTATCGAAAGCAGCAAAAATGAAGCATCCCCTTCAACAAAGGGGATGCTTCATTTCATTTATACTGGCTGCCCCACTATAATCCCATAGTACTAGCTAAATACTTATCTATCATAATCTCAACTTCGTCAGTCGTCAGCATATCCAGAATCATTGCAGCGCCAACCACGTTTGAGTATTTGTCTACATGGACAAAGGAATTTCTTTATGCTGAATCCTTTGTTCTGCAATATTAATTCAACACTCTAATAGCGTAATTGGCAATCTAGTAATTCCTTGCAGGATGATTTATACTGTAATTACAAATTTGTAAAAAATACCCTTTTGATATAAAAGCAATCTAGTTAATGATAGAGGTGATTGATTTGGAATACTTTACTTTGGAAGAACTAGTAGAGAAAGCGCACGAGGCAGAGGGAAAAACTTTTGGAGAGATTGATATTTATGACAGGTTGGAAAATAAAAAAGCGAAAGGCGGGTTAGGGCAAGTTATTGAAGAAAGTTTTTTTGGTTACACCGTAAATTCAAATGCCCAGCCAGACTTTGAACATTTAGGTGTCGAATTGAAGGTTACACCATTCAAACGTAATAAAAACGGATCGCTATCGGCCAAGGAACGCTTAGTCCTTAATATCATCAATTACATGGAAGAGGTACATACTTACTTCTACACATCAAGCTTCTGGAAGAAAAACGAGAAATTACTGCTAATGTTTTATGAATGGCTTCCTGAAATTGACCGGAATGATTATCGTATTTATAAAAGTATACTATTCACATACCCCAAAGCTGACTTAGAAATAATAAAGCAGGATTGGGAAACCATCATTAACAAAATCAGGAATGGCAATGCACATGAAATATCAGAAGGTGACACGAATTATTTAGGCGCATGCACAAAAGGGGCAAATAATAAGCAACTACGGACACAACCTTTTTCTAATAAGTTGGCTATGCAACGTGCATATTCCTTGAAGCAGTCGTATATGACCGCCTTAGTCCGCAAATATATTAAGAATGAGGATTTGGTAAGTTTCGCTTCTGCGGATGACTTGGAAAAGAAGACCTTGAAAGATTTGCTCGTTGAAAAGTTCTCTCCGTATATAGGGTGGACTGACGAACAAATAGCTGATCAGTTCAATATAAAATACAATCCAAAATCAAAAAGTTTTGTACCAAGTATAGTCAGTTCTTTTTTAGGGATTAAGGGAACCAAGCTAGATAATATCGAAGAGTTCACTAAGGCAAATATCCAGTTTAAAACCATACGCCTTGAACCGAATGGAAAACCTGAACAGCATATGTCTTTTGAAAATATCGATTTCCAACAGTGGATACAGGAAACTTGGGAAGATAGCTATATCCGGCAACGTTTCCAGGAAACCAAATTTTTGTTTGTTGTATTTGAGTTTAGAGAAACCAAAAAACAGAACCCGGACAGGAAGTTATATTTCAAGGGAATCAAGTTGTGGAATATGCCATTAAAAACAATCGAGACTAAGATAAAAGAATTATGGAGTAGTGTAAATAAAGTGATCAATGAAGGTGTAGTGATTGAATACAAATACCATGGGAAGAAGTTAGTTGAAACGAATAACCTTCCCAAAATCGGATTCAATGGAGTTACCCACCTCAGGCCCAAAGGAATAGATGGAAGTGATAAAATCGTCTTGCCGGATGGACAAAAAATGACGAAACAATGTTATTGGTTAAATAACAGCTATATTGCAGAAATAGTTAAGGAGCTAGATTGATTTCTTTTTTTGAAACTTAAATTGTCTATTATCGTCGTTTCTTCCAAAGTAATTATTCTACCTGTTCCATGTTTAATTTCCTCTCTAGTTGGTAGAACATAGTAACAATGCCCTGGGAAGGAGATAAACGATGGTGGACCAGCAAAGAAGTAAAATCATGTCTTCAATCAAGGCTGTTTCAAAATTGGAATCCCTTGTCACACAGGAGCTCTGGAAAAAAGGTTTACGATTCAGAAGGAATGTACGTGGAATGGTTGGGACCCCCGATATAGCTATTAAGAAATATAAAGTAGTCATTTTCATAGATTCTTGCTTCTGGCATTTTTGCCCAATCCACGGTAAAATGCCAAAAAGTAATATTGATTTCTGGAAGAAAAAACTTGAAAGAAACCAGGAGCGTGATAAGGAACATACCCAATTCTACCTACAAAAAGGGTGGCATATTTTAAGGATTTGGGAGCACGAAATCCGGCAAGATTTTGATAAAACAATCGAAAAAATAGCCACTTTCATTGAAGATGCGAAATCAGTAGAAGCCATATAAGAATAAGGGCCTTGACTAGTCAGTCAAGGCCTTTCTCTTATCTCATTTAAAATAAACTTAGTTGCTGCGGATCATTCTTGATTGCTTCTTGCTCTTCTTGCTCAATTTCAAGAATGCGTTCGCCCATACGCTGTATCAAGCCCACAACAAGAGCGTTACCCATGCAAAAGTACCTCATTCGATCAGACATTCCTTCTGTCCAGTTATCAGGAAAACCATTAAGACGTTCGCACTCCACCGGAGTCAAAACACGAATTCTCTTGGTTTCTGGGTCTTCGATAACATGGCTGCTCCTGTTAATTGTACCCTCGCTTGTCAACATAGTCCGGCCTGGCTTATCCAAAGTTTCTGGAAAAGCCATTCCTCCCTCTGAAAAGACATAACTATGACCACTCGCAGAAGTACGTTCTATTTTCTTGGGACCTTTCAGATACTCAAACTTTTCGATTTGAGCTTCTGATAAATAATACTTCTCATCTACATTTGATTCAATTATATCATTCAGGGTAATCGGTGATTCAAGCTTAGGCGTGACTTCTTCTGTATACACCACTCCATCCCTCATGATACCCGCGTTCATATATTTGCTGTAGAAGTGTTCTGAGATTTCAACTAAATCCTGTGGCAGTATGAATGAATCAGGATTGTATTTCGATGGATTATCCGTAACCGGGAAAGCTCCGGCGAAGAAACCTTCTCTTTTAATCATAAGTTCATCTTCAATGTTTTGTCTTACCTTAAGATACGGAGAGTCATTCCGAATAGCGAAAATGAACACTCTTCTCCTTCTTTGGGCCTGTCCATACTCAGCAGCATTAATCACACGCCATTCTACAGAATAACCCAAATCACGGAAACTAGCTAGCATGACAGAAAAGTCTCTCCCCCGTTGTTTTGAAGGAGATTTCAATAGACGATCGACGTTCTCTAAAAGTAAGTATTTTGGGCGCAAATCAGTCGCTAATCTAATAATCTCCCAGAATAAGACACCCTTTTTCCCTTGGATTCCTTTTTCTCCAGAAAGTGTTCGAGCAACTGAATAATCCTGGCAAGGAAACCCACCTACTATCATATCCACGTTTAAATCTATTAATCTATTCGCATCAACTTTTGCGATATCTTCGTTAGAATGAATTCCTTTTCCTTCGAAACGTCTAGCATAGCAATCAAAAGCATCTTGTGCTTTTTTAGAAGGTTCCCATTGATTGCCCCAAGCCACTTCAAATCCATTTGTTGCTTCTAAACCTAGCCGGAAACCACCTACTCCAGCAAACAATTCAGCTACTTTTAACATATTGAACATCCTCTCGGTATTACGTATACCCAAGATATATTATATTAAAGATTCTTCCTTCGATCAATCTTTAAGTTGATTTAACTCATTCTGAATTACTTTCTCAATTAAAATATTTTAACATAATTCTCTACAACTATGTATGGTAAAATGTCGAATTTTATTATATAACCTATTAATATATTGTACCATGAACATGATTGCAAGCGAACATTAGTTCTTCATTTTTTCTACAGAAGAAAAAACAGTACCCAATTTAATGAGTACTGTTATTAGCTCTTCTTTCAAAATGTTCATGTAAACTAAATTTTGCTAGTTTCTCCTGTTCATTTATAGAGAATATTTTGGTCTTCTTCTAAATCTAGTATGAAAACAGAGAAGAACGGGAAGAAAAACGTCTATATAAGTTAATAGTATTTTTTGGTTGAACACTTGTTAATTTTTTTATTAAATTTATTAATTAAAGAAGGATACAGCATAAATACCAAATTGATTATTTTGAACGGGCAAGCGTTAACGCAAGCCCCTTTTAATACGCTTTTACTAACGTACCCTTATCCAACTGGTATTCGTAGGTATTAAACAGGAACGTAACTACCGTTTTAGCCGAGTTAATAACAACTAACGCATGGTGCTTGTTAACGGGGTATCTTCTATGATGGGCATCCCCTGTTTCATTACGTATTTCAGCTAATCCGTTAACTATGCTTATTAATCCGCTTAGGACCTGCTTTAGCGGTTTCTCTAGTTTAGGGTTATCGGTATTTAAGTTTAATTCTTTTCGAACTCTAGTAAATAACGCAGGTAAATCAAGCTTATCTTTTAAACTTTCCCCCGTAATGTTAACAATAATTTCGTTGCAAACACCCTCTACCAATGAACGGGCACTTGTAATAGTTCCCGAGTAATCACCTTCTTCAAATCGTTTATCACACTTAGCTAAATCTTCTTTAATGTGCTCAAACGTTAAATGCTCGGGTACCTCGCTTTTCACGTGAATAATTTTTACGTCTAGCTGCTCATCTTCCAGGAAATCTATATATTCGTTGAAACAAGCCCTAACGATATTTTTTACTGTGTATTGGCTATCGTACTCCCTTAATTCATTCGTTAGATCGTCAACTGCTTCATCAATAGTACGGCTTGTCTTTATAAAGTCTGGAATCGTTAACCCACGTTCATTCGCAATTACCTTGATAATAGAACGGCTTTCTTGGTATGAGTTATCCGCTACTTTCCTATCAGCGAAAGGATTTCCAAGCCTATTATCAAAACACTCGTCTAAAGCTTGAGCTAAATTAGCCTTAGTTTGTTCTAATATTTCTATAGCGTTCATTTTTCGCTCCCCCATTATCCAATAATATCCTAGAACTATTATAGCACGCTCTAGCGGTTGGGGAGGTTGAATTCATAGCTAAAGAACAGCGAAAGCAGCCGTTTTATACTAACAATTTATTTAACAGACGGTAAGCATTACGTTTGTAAGCCTCAAGTTAAAATGGACAAATTCGCTGATTATTTTTGAACACTTTCTCTATTAATAATCCTTTGTCTGTTCCTCATTCTATGACTATCGTCTGTGAAGCTTACAATAACGCCGCCTCTATGTTTAGGATTCACTTAACCAATAAAAACAGCCTACAAAAATAGGCTGTTATGACTTATTTACCTTTTTCCATTTCACTGACCCTAATATCCTTCAATAGTTCAACAATATCTCTATAAGTTAAATTTTCATGTTCAATGATTTGGCATATATGCTCTTTTGTTAGTAGGCTACTACCATTTTCTTTTGAAATCATACTTCTTATTTTCCTTAGTACTTGAGTTATTTTAAGGGATAAATTTCTAATCTTATCAACTTCTAAATGAAATAGTTCTTGTCCATGTGGTACAGCTTCAGTGTGGATTTTATCCTTATGACTTAAAATAGTAACATTTACATCCTGCTCTTTTTGCAATTCTTTTTTATGCTTGATCCAATCTTTATGCCCTAAAGCCTGTCTACAAGTACTGATTGAAATACTATGTTCTTTATCCTCTTCTGATTTTGCCTCAAATGCCCAAATTAAATCTCTTAATATCCATATACCATCTGGAACACCATCCCCAAAGGGCCTTTCCGATTCAAACCCTAAAAATTCACCTAACTTACTTATCCCTTTTTCAAATTTTTCACCTTCATCATTTTGGATTAACTCTAAAAACTCATTTACATTTTTTTCAAATTTCCCACCATTAAGCCCCAAGTTCGATATGAAATCTTCAATATTTTCCGCTTGTAAAGACAGATAGGGATCAATATTAACTACATCTTTACTGTCTAGCGATAAGTGACTTATTATTTCAGCTAACCAACTTATTCCATAGGTCATTCTTAGTGCAGCAGAGTAATATTCGGAACTTAATTTTTTTGCTGATGCAACAGTATCTTTTGCTAAATAAGCTGTATTACCAGCTAAATAATACCACCAAGCCCTATAACCATCTAATTCTTTTCCGCCACTTGCTGTATCTAAAACAGATTTAACCTTTTCTAATGACCATTCTAAATCATTTTTCCACATGCCATAAACATATTCTATTTCATACTTCACACTATTAGTTAATGCACTAGTTGATTTTTGGATTTGTTTTTCATAATCTTCTCTAATACTAGTTATAGCAATATTAATCTCGGAAAATAGCTCTTTATCATATATGAAATCATTCATTAGTGAAATGACTTCCTCGATTGACTCAAAATTTTCAGAGTTCTGAATTCCAAAATCGATTTCTGCTTGGATTTCTGGATGAAATCCTTTTAGATTGTCGTTATTAGCACAAAACTTTAGTAAAGCTGGATCAACCATTAAAACATTCGCAAAATCATCACTAGAACGTGTACATCTTCCTAATGCCTGAGTAATTCTTGTCTTTACGAGTTCTTTTAAAAGGATATTTGCATTTAGCCTATTCCACAGAAATCCTTCTTGAAGATTTGTAGCTTCTGGCATTCCATATAGGACTAATAGGCGACATGAATCTTCAGAAAGGTCAATTCCATCATACCTTGAAGTTAAAAGAAGAACAGCTCGTTCCTTACTGGTAAAAGGATTTAGATTTTCTTCGATATCTGCTGCTTCAACAATAGGTATTTGTGGATGTACTTTGGAAAACTCTTGTTTAAAGTAGCTTGATGTTCTGTTATCAGGACATAAAACTAATGCCCTACCATGTTCTTTAATTGCATTAAAAGTTAACTCCAAGGATTCGCTTCTATTGAATTTCCTATTAGGAAACAGTATCAACCTTCTACCATTACTGTATTTATCCCAACCTTTAGGAATGGGAATCTTATTAATTTTTTTAATTCCAGTTATTCTTTCAATTTCTCCACCTTCGCCTAATGTTGCTGACATAAATATCCTCTGTTTGGCATTTGCAAAAGGGGAATGTGTAAGTGTAGGAGGACTTAATGGTCTAATGTTTATTTCTCCCCAAGAAAAGAATAACTGGCAAGCCTCTAAATTATTCCTTATCATAGACCAAGGGTATTTAGCCTTATTTGCAATTTTACTTATATTCTCATCTATATACTGAACTAATTCTGGAAGTTTCTCTAAATATTTTGGATAGGGTACAAGGTCATATATAGGCTTGTTATACTCATAATCCTCTCTAACAATCCTTGAGTAGTTGTAATCAGAGATATCCTCTTTAAATAGCTCAATTAGACTACGGAACACTTCGGGATTTTCCTTTCTGGTTAAAGAGAATGTCCATAAGGATGAGATGTAATTTTCAGCAGAGTGTGCATCATCAAAAATTATTGTATTTGCATCATTCAGTTTTGGATTGGTATTGAAGATAGCACTATAGGTTGTTATCGCAATTGTGTTACCTGTTAAATAATCACCATAACCCTTCTCCGAATAATTTGCCTGCGCACCAACTAGAATACTTGCTTTAATTCCATACTCCTGTGATTTTTCAAACACCTGATAAGCCAGCTGTCTCGTAGGACATAAATAGATAACTCTTTCGTTTTTGCATCGTCTTCTATATTCAGCAATCAACAAACCCACAAGTGTTTTACCCGTTCCTGTTGGAAGTTCAATTGCAACGTTACCGCTTTCTTTATATTTATCATAATAATCTCTTAAAATATCTGCTTGTTGAGACCAAAGACCCTTCACACTTGGAATTTGCAGCTCCCTAAATATAGATTCTGGATCTTTTTCTGTATTGTTTTTAGGCTTTGGTACAATAAAACGTGGTTTTTTCTCCATATTTACACCTCATTCTTCGAGTTTATATACTTTCTCTATCAAATTTCTCTGCCATTCCTATACATCATGTATTGGAGCAATGAAGAAGGAAAAAAGTGTCGGGCATTATACTTTTGATTTGAGTATTTTTTTATCCGTGAATATATAAAATCCTCTACATGCTCAAGAGAAAAGGTCATAAATGTATCTTGATTTTCCGTCTCATGTTCTGTAATAAGTAGTTTTAATAAATTCTTTCTATTGTGTTTTAACACAATAGAAC
>NZ_JBIQOE010000281.1:0-16061 GCF_047739415.1 Mesobacillus sp.
CGCCATATTCGTGACTCTCGCAACCGGAATATATTCGATGGCACCGGTTGATAATTTTGCAACTGTTGTTGTCAGCCCAACAGCTCTTCTTTTAGGAATGATAATCCCGTGAGCTCCGGAGGCATCAGCTGTCCTCATGATAGAACCAAGATTGTGGGGATCCTCAATTTCATCAAGGAGCAAAAAGAAAGGAGCCTCATTTTTCTTTTCTGCTGCCGCGAACAAATCATCGATCTCTGCATATTCATAGGCTGCCACCTGGGCGATGACACCCTGGTGATTTCCATCCGCAAGCTGGTCGATTTTCTTTTTCGGGACGAATTGGACGATGACATTGGCTTCCTTCGCCATCCCGATTACCTGTTGCATCTGTCCGCTCTGGGAGCCCTCCGCAATCAGAATTTTGTTAATGTCCCGTTCCGATTTCAAGGCTTCGATTACCGGGTTTTTTCCGATTATGTAATCCTGGTTTTCGTTTTGTTCTTGAAGTTGGTCAGGTTTTTGTCCGTGTTTCTGCTCGCGCCTTGGCTCATGTTTCCGGTCGCGCCTTTGCTCGTTTTTCTGGTCACGTCTTGGCTCATGTTTCTGATCACGCCTTGCCTCATGTTTCTGATCCTGGCCTCTGGCTGGTCTGTTCTTTGGTTTATCATCCTGTCTTTGCGCCTGGTTCCGAGCTGGTTTCCGCCCCTGGTCATCAACTGTTTTTTGCCTATTCCGGTTCTGTTTATGTTGCTGCTTCTGGCTCATGGAATCTTTCCTCCCTTCTATTCTTCAGCAAGTGCAAATATTGTGGTAATCAGTTCTTCGATCCGTTTCTCATTGCCTGCCAGATACAATGAACCGATCAATGCCTCAAATGCTGTGCTGTACCGGTAAGTTTGCACATCGGTGTTTCTCGGTACGGATCCTGACTTCGCATTCCGGCCCCTTTTTACAATCGTAATTTCCGCTTCGGACAGCTTCTCCATTTCGATCAGCTTGTGGAGGTATTTCGCCTGCGATTTTGCCGATACATAGGCGGTCGCTTCTTTATGCAGTTTGTTTGGCCGAACCTTGCCGCTTTGCAGCAGGTGATGACGTACATACAGTTCATATACGGCATCACCCATGTAAGCAAGCGCCAGGCTATTCAATTGTTTTTCATCTACTTTTTGTTCATAATGCAGCATCATTTAGCCTCTTTTCCATCTGATGCCTTGCGGAGTGTCTTCGATGATGATATTCATTTCCTTCAACTGGTCACGGATCTCATCTGCCAGCTGGAAATTCCTGTCCTTGCGAGCCTGCGTTCTTTTTTCGATCAAGGCTTCGATTTCTTCATCAAGCAATTCCTCATCTTTAAGCGACAGACCGAGAACGCCAAACAAAATCTCGAATTCCTTCATGAATGCGTTAATTACTTCCTCGGAAGTGTTCTTCTCCATCAAATACAGATTGGATAGCTTCGAGAGTTCAAACAGGGTGGATACGCCATTTGCGGTATTGAAGTCATCATCCATATCTTTGATAAACTGCTCACGAAGACCGGCGATTTTATCCAGCCATTCCTGGTTGTCATCAGTAAGGTTAGCGCTTGCTCCGAGTCGGTGCTTCAGATTTTGGTAAGATGTTTTCAAGCGCTCGAAAGCTGCCTTTGTCTTTTCAAGCAGCTCCTGGCTGTAATTGATCGGATTCCGGTAATGAACTGAAATCATGAAAAATCTTAATACCTGTGGATCAACATGCTTAATGATGTCATGAACTGTGACAAAATTGCCAAGCGACTTGGACATCTTTTCATTATCAATATTGATGTATCCATTATGCATCCAGTAGCGGGCAAATGTCTGGCCTGTCAACGCCTCTGACTGGGCGATTTCATTTTCATGGTGCGGGAAGGCCAAATCCTGTCCGCCAGCATGGATATCGATCGTATCTCCAAGATATTCGCGGGCCATCGCAGAGCACTCAATATGCCAGCCTGGACGGCCTTTGCCCCAAGGACTATCCCAGGAAATCTCGCCTTCCTTTGCCGACTTCCAAAGCACGAAGTCAAGCGCATCCTGTTTCTTTTCCCCAACCTGAATCCTTGCTCCAACCTTCAGCTCTTCAATGGATTGATGGGAAAGCTTGCCGTATTCTTTGAATTCTCTCGTGCGGTAGTACACATCTCCGCCTGATTCATAGGCAAAGCCCTTGTCAATCAGTGCGCTGATAAAGTCGATAATCAAATCCATTGTTTCCGTCACCCTTGGGTGAGCGTCAGCTGTCTTGCAGCCAAGTGCATGAACATCCTCAAAGTAAGCATCGATGAATCGTTGCGCGATTGTCGGTACATCCTCCCCGAGTTCATTTGCTGCTTTGATCAGTTTGTCATCGACATCGGTGAAGTTCGAAACATAATTTACATCATAGCCGCGGAACTCAAGATAGCGGCGGACCGTATCAAAAACGATGGCCGGGCGGGCATTTCCGATGTGAATATAGTTATAGACGGTAGGACCGCAAACATACATTTTCACTTTTCCCTCTTCTAAAGGGATAAACTCTTCCTTGTTACGAGTAAGTGTATTATAGATTTTAATTCCCATTTTCCATGCCCCTTCCTTGCTTCGCAACTTCAAGTTCTTCATGTAATTTGACTAATTCTAGTTCTTTTTTCAATTTAACCAATTCCATTTCGATTTCCTTGCATCGATCTGCAACAGGATCAGGCAAATCGCGATGGTTAAAGTCCTTCTTGACTCTTACACCGTCCTGGATGACGATTTTTCCAGGGATGCCAACAACCGTGGAGTTTGGAGGTACATCCTTCAGGACAACCGACCCGGCGCCCACCTTAGAATTCTCCCCAATCGTGATTGAACCTAAAACCTTCGCCCCGGTGGCAATCAGCGCATTGTCATTGACAGTTGGGTGGCGTTTTCCCTTTTCTTTGCCAGTACCGCCCAGGGTCACTCCCTGGAACACAGTCACATTATCACCAATCTCACACGTTTCACCAATGACGACCCCCATTCCATGGTCGATGAAAAAACGTCTGCCAATCTTGGCTCCCGGATGGATTTCTACCCCCGTGAAAAAACGGCTGATTTGCGAAATGGCCCTTGCGATAAAATAAAACTTCCGCTTGTAGAAAGCATGTGCCAAACGATGGGACCATATCGCATGCAGGCCTGCGTATGTCAAAACCACTTCCAGCACGCTCCTGGCAGAAGGATCCTGATCAAAAACAACATCTATGTCTTCCTTCATCATCTTAAACATGGTGTAATCCTCCTTCTTAATAAATTTTTATTTCACTTTTGCTCAGTAGTGAGCACCCATAAAGCCAAAATTGGGATGTTACGGTCACCAGGGATTTTCTTCTCTTTCGGATTTCCTTAAAACCTGGATTCACTCCCGAAAATGAACTATTCCATATAAAAAAGCGCCCCTGTCGTATACGACAGAGACGCTTGATATGCGCGGTTCCACTCTGTTTAGGCCATCTTAAGCAAAAGCCTCAACTTTCACCTGTTAACGGGAGGACCCGCCCGATACTACTCAGGCACTGTTTGCCTTTTTGCATAGGGACTCCGAGGCGCATTTCAAAAAATGAGAGGCCTGAACCACTTTCAGCCGGTGATGGTTCTCTCTAAAAAGCGTCATTCTTCTACTTTTCCTCTTCAACACTTTGGTTATATAGAATTACTCTTACTATATTACATTTTTGAATTTCTGTTAACTAAAAAAGCTTAAAAAAGTTATTAGCCCAAAAGATTCTGGACTCTTTCCTTCACTTTTTCTTTGCCGATCAGTTCCATTGCAAGCATCAGATCTGGTCCATGTGTTTGCCCTGTGGCAGCCGCACGGATTGGCATGAACAGCTTCTGGCCTTTATGCCCAGTTCCTTTTTGAACCGCCTTGACCGCTGCTTTGATTCCATCAGCCTTGAACTCTTCAAGCTTATCGATCTCAGCAAGGAAGGCATTCAGCACTTCTGGAACCTGTTCACCTGCAAGGACCTCTTTTGCTTCTTCATCATAGTTTACCTCATCGCGGAAAAATAAATCAGACATCTCGACGATTTCCGCTCCGAAGCTCATCTTATCATGATACAGGGAAATGAGGCCTCGAACCCAGGCATCCTCAGCCTCTGTACGATTCTCGCTGACCTTTCCAGCTTTAACAAGATGCGGCAGTGCTAGCTCGACAACACGGTCAAGATCAGCTTTTTTCATATATTGATTGTTCATCCAGGCAAGCTTCTGCTGGTCAAAAAGCGCAGGAGATTTTGAAAGTCTTGCCGGATCAAAAATCTCGATGAATTCATCCTTAGAGTAAATCTCTTCTTCCCCTGCTGGTGACCATCCAAGCAGCGTGATGAAGTTGAACAAAGCCTCTGGCAGATAACCGAGCTCTTCATACTGCTCGATAAACTGGATGATTGATTCGTCACGCTTGCTCAGCTTCTTGCGGCTTTCATTGACGATCAACGTCATATGGCCAAATACCGGAGGCTCCCAGCCAAACGCTTCGTAAATCACAAGCTGCTTCGGTGTATTGGAAATGTGGTCATCCCCGCGAAGTACGTGGGAAATCTTCATCAAATGGTCGTCGATGACAACTGCATAGTTATAAGTAGGCGTGCCATCTTTCTTGACGATGACATAATCACCCATCCCGTCGGACTCAAAGCTAACCTCACCTTTTACCATATCATCAAATTTAAGGATTTTGCCTGCAGGCACCTTGAAACGAAGGCTCGGCTGACGACCTTCTTTTTCAAACTGTTCCTTCTGTTCTGCTGTAAGATTGCGGCAGCGTCCTGAGTATTGAGGAGTTTCATTGCGTGCAGACTGCTCCTCGCGCTCAGCCTCCAGCTCTTCCTCTGTGCAATAACACTTATAGGCAAAGCCTTTTTCCAAAAGC
The DNA here is from genome assembly GCF_047739415.1 of Mesobacillus sp. GTDB lineage: Bacteria > Bacillota > Bacilli > Bacillales > Cytobacillaceae > Mesobacillus. The sequence continues at coordinate 4,894 of NZ_JBIQOE010000281.1, forward strand.
TCCTGATTGTACTTTTCATATATGTGGTTTCGTTCTGATTGGCGATACGGTCCATAATCGCCGCCAACATCGACACTCTCATCCCAGTCGATTCCAAGCCACTGAAGGTACTTCAACTGGCTTTGCTCTCCGCCTTCTATATTGCGTTTTTTATCTGTATCTTCAATGCGGATAATGAACTTTCCGCCTCTGTTCCGTGCGAATAGATAGTTGAATAGTGCTGTACGGGCATTCCCGATATGTAGATGTCCAGTCGGACTCGGAGCGTAGCGCACCCGGATATCTGATGACATAGTGAATCCTCCTCTAATATAGCTGTTCATTATTGTATCACTATCAATATATAAAGCGGAAGTGGCTTATCAAGCTGCCTGCGATTTATTTCTCAGTCTGCTTTAACAACACGGTTGCCTGGGAAGCGATACCTTCTCCCCGCCCCGGGAAACCAAGCTTTTCTGTTGTTGTCGCCTTGACGTTCACCTGGTCAGGGGCGCCTTCCAATAAGCCTGCAATCCTTTCACGCATGGCTTCGATATGCGGTGCCATCTTAGGCTGCTGTGCGATAATCGTGCAGTCAATGTTAACAAGCTCGTATCCTTTATCCTTCACAATCTTCCATACATGTTCAAGCAATTTAGCTGAATCAGCGTCCTTGAATTCAGGATCAGTATCCGGGAAATGTCTGCCGATGTCTCCTTCGCCGATTGCTCCAAGGCATGCATCAGCTACCGTATGTAAAAGCACATCGGCATCAGAGTGGCCAAGAAGCCCCTTTTCATATGGAATCGTGATCCCGCCAATGATCAGCGGCCTGCCCTCGGTCAATTGATGTACATCGAAACCTTGTCCAATACGAAACATAATGAATTACTCCTTTTAAAATTGCTGGGTTTATATACTCTATTAAACACCGGATTCCTTCCGCTTGCGCAGAATCGCTTCGGCAAAATATAAATCTTCTGGTGTTGTCAGCTTAATATTATCATAGTCCCCTTCAATGATGGTGACACGATGTGGGATCCGTTCGACAAGGCTTGATTCATCTGTACCGATGAATTGTTCCCTCATTGCCTTGTTATGGGCCTCAAGCAATACGGCAGCACGGAAAGCCTGAGGCGTCTGGACTGCCCACAAGCTTGAACGCTCAACTGTTTCGGCTACCATATTGTTGGCCGCTTTCTTGATTGTATCTTTAACAGGAACAGCCACGATTGCCCCGCCATCCTTGCTTGCGGCCTCTACGAGATTGTGGATGGTTTCTATTCTGATGAATGGACGGGCAGCATCATGTACCAGCACGATCCCATCCAGGGAATGGACTGCCATCAGCCCGTTATAAACACTGTCCTGTCGTTCCTTGCCGCCAGTGACAAGCGAAGATACTTTATGTATACCATACTCTTTCAATAAAGACTTAAACTCTTGCTCATCACTCGGGTTGATGGCGAGAATGATGCCTGAGCATTCAGCATCTGCTTCAAACACCCTAAGTGTATGGACGAGAATCGGGACACCTTCCAAAGTAAGCAGCAACTTGTTTTTTCCTGCTCCCATTCTCTTTCCCTGACCCGCAGCCGGAATAATGACCTGATAAGGCATAAAGAAAACTCCTATCATTTTTTCTGCTCGTTTCAACATTCATTGTAAAAAACTCTCAAAATAAATCACATATAAACGGGCAGTCGAGGCCCTGCTTCACGCCTTCAAGGAATCAATGAAGGAAGCGGGAATCAACTGCCCATAAAGGCTTGGTCCATCCGGGGATGGATCAACTGATTATACTTTTTTCCAATAGCTTCGGCTTAGCGAAAATCATCCTGCCAGCTGATGTTTGCAGCACACTTGTTACAAGAACATCGATACGCTTTCCGATATAATCGCGGCCTTCTTCGACTACGATCATTGTGCCATCATCAAGGTACGCAATGCCCTGATTATGTTCCTTGCCATCCTTGATAACCTGGATGCTTAATTCTTCTCCAGGAAGGACAACTGGTTTTACCGCATTTGCCAGGTCATTGATATTCAGCACGGCAACCTTCTGCAATTCACATACTTTGTTCAGGTTGAAATCGTTCGTGACGACAACACCATTTGTTAGCTTTGCCAGCTTTACAAGCTTGCTGTCAACTTCCTGGATGTCATCAAAATCGCCTTCATAAATTTCAACCTTAATCTTAAGTTCCTTTTGAATACGGTTAAGGATGTCCAATCCGCGTCGTCCGCGATTGCGCTTCAACACGTCAGAAGAATCAGCGATATGTTGTAATTCTTCGAGGACAAACTGCGGGATTACGATGGTGCCTTCAAGGAATCCAGTCTGGCAAATATCAGCAACCCTGCCATCAATAATCACACTTGTATCGAGTATCTTCCACTCTCTTGCACGAGTTTCTTTTTCTTTATCGGCTTCTTCTTCAGTGCCCTTCTTCTTTGACCTTGAAAATAAACCAAGCAGTTCATCACGCTTCTTGAAACCGACCTGGAATCCAAGATATCCAAATAAAAGTGTCAGAAGTGTCGGTGCGACTGTATTCACAACAGGCACCTGGATTGCATTAAGCGCAAATCCTACTAAAAATGCCACCAGCAAACCAAAGAAAAGGCCGACACTGCCAAAGAGGACATCTGTAATTGGTGCCTTTATCAGCGACTCTTCAGCCCACTTCACAAAATTGGTCACAGGATCTACGGCCCAAAAAGTAAGAAGATAAAAAATAAGTGCGCCCAAAACAGCAGTAACATAAGGATTATTGATGAGAGTCATGTCTCCCGCGTTCATTAACGATAATAAATCAGGAATTAAGAATATACCAAGCGTTCCCCCAATGATCAGGAAGCAGGCTTGAATGATACGTCTTAACATCCTTTCACCTCCTTTTACTCATTATAAACAACTTCCAAATTTTGAAACCCTCGTAATGAAAACATTTTCTTTAAATATAAACACCCAAATGATTATACGAATTTACCCTGGCAAAGGTTACGTATTTTGTACAATTAAAATGACAAAAATACAGCAAGATTGCCATAATCTCTATAGGAGTAAATCTCATCTTTAAAGTAGCATCGGGGCATGCATGTGTCAATTAAAAGCAGGCCGCCAATGTTTGGGATTACATTTGGCGGTCCGCCATCAGCTGGTCCCTGATAAGTTTAAAGCCTTCTTTGATTTTCCGGGCTCTTACTTCGCCAATGCCCTCTACATCATCGAGTTCTTCAACGGAAGCTGAAATCATATTCTTGAATTTGCTGAAACGTTTAATCAAATTCTCAGTAATGATCATTGGCAGCCGCGGGATTTTATTCAGCATCCGATATCCTCGAGGACAGATGAATTCATCCATATGCACATATCCCTGATGCCCGAGAAGCTTAAGGATGGTAGAATCCTCGATGACACCGGCCTTTGAAAGCTCCTGGAAACGAGCCATCACTTCTTCTGCCTTCACTTCTGATTCTGCTGAATAATCTTTGATGACAAGCAATGCTTCTTTTTCCATTTCAGATAATAGTTCCTGCATTTGCAGCCGGATCAGCCGGCCTTCGAGTCCGAGCTCACTCAAATATGTCAATAGCTCTGTCTTGATCCTTAGTACCATTTCAAAACGATGGATAACCTGAAGCAAATCATTATAGGTAACAAGGTCCTCAAATTCGAGGATTCCCAGATTGGTAATGCTTTGTTCAAGGACGACTTTATACTTTTCCAGCGTCTGGATTGCCTGGTTCGCCTTCGTCAAGATGACACCGATTTCCTTCAAGGCATAGCGAAGGTGTCCCTGGTACAGGGTAATGACATTCCTTCGCTGGGAAATTGCGATAACGAGTGCCTTCGTCTGCCTTGCTACACGTTCCGCTGTCCTGTGCCTCATCCCTGTCTCAGTAGAGGGTACTCCCGTATCAGGAGCTAACTGGGCGTTGGCGAATAAGATTTTGCTTCCCGTCTCATTCAGGATGATTGCGCCATCCATCTTCGCCAGTTCATAGAGATAGCTGGGACTGAACCTGCAGTTGATCTCAAAACCGCCGTCGACCAGGTTTTTCACTTTCTCATTGTATCCAAACACAATTAATCCACCTGTCTTGGCCCGGAGCACATTATCGATTCCATCCCTTAGAGGCGTACCTGGAGCGATAAATTGAAGGATTTCACCTAACCCTTTTTCTTCAAGCTCTTTGTGTTCCAATCCATCAACCTCCCAAGGTGACTTTTAATGCATGGCTGACAGATGATACCCCGATAAGCTCAACACCCCGTGGAGGAGTCCATCCGCCAAGATTATTCTCCGGTAAAATAATTCTTTCAAAGCCAAGCTTCGCCGCTTCCTGGACGCGCTGTTCAATCCTCGAGACTCTCCTTACTTCCCCAGTCAGACCCACCTCGCCAATGATACAATCAGTAGCGCGGGTCGGTTTATCCCTGAAGCTTGAAGCAATGCTAACAGCCACCGCAAGATCGATTGCCGGTTCATCCAGCTTCACTCCGCCGGCGACCTTCAAATATGCATCCTGGTTAGCCAGCAGCAACCCGACACGCTTCTCCAGCACCGCCATCAGCAGCGACACGCGGTTATGGTCGATTCCGGTAGCCATCCGCCTTGGATTCCCGAAGCTTGTTGGCGAGATCAACGCCTGGATTTCAACCAATACTGGCCGTGTTCCTTCCATCGAGGCCACAACCGTTGAACCTGAAGCTCCCTGGGATCTTTCCTCTAAAAAAATTTCCGAGGGGTTTGCCACTTCTTCAAGACCCATTTCCTTCATCTCGAAAATACCCATTTCATTCGTGGAGCCGAAACGGTTTTTGACAGCCCGGAGGATTCTGTACGTATGGTGCCTTTCCCCTTCAAAATATAGAACTGTATCGACCATATGCTCTAGCAGTCTTGGTCCGGCGATAGAGCCTTCCTTTGTGACATGGCCAACGATAAAAATCGCGATTCCCTTTGTTTTCCCAATCCTCATTAACTCAGCTGTACATTCCCTTACCTGTGACACGCTCCCCGGTGCAGAGGTCACTTCCGGGTGGAAAATGGTTTGGATTGAGTCGACAATGACAAAATCCGGATTGGTATTTTCAATTGTCAGGCTGATTTCTTGAAGATTTGTTTCCGAATAAACAAGCAGGTTATCGGACATTACCCCTAGGCGGTCTGCGCGCAGCTTCGTTTGCCTCATCGATTCCTCACCTGAAATATAAAGGACTGAATGAGCCTTTTTTGCCAGCTGATAAGATACCTGAAGCAATAGTGTCGATTTACCAATACCAGGGTCCCCGCCAATCAACACAAGCGATCCCCTGACAACGCCCCCGCCAAGTACGCGGTTCAACTCATTCAAGTCTGTCGTAATCCGCGGCTCACTGACTGTTTCAATACTGGTGATTGGAGTGGCCTTCGCGGCAACACCCGTATTCCCTGTGTTGGCAAAAGCTCCTCTTCTTGTCGAGCCAGTGCTTTCCACTTCCTCGACCATCTTATTCCATTGCCCGCATCCCGGACATTTCCCCATCCATTTTGGAGATTCATAGCCGCATTCCTGGCACATGAATTTTGTTTTTCTTTTTGCCATTTTCTTAGCCTCTCAATAAAAAAAGTTATTATCTTTATAATAAAGCCAAACAAGTAATAAAAGAAATGATAGCGACTGAAGTACCTATGTAATTTTTTCTACAAGGTTTATTTGAGGTCATTGAATCAACATGCTTACTTACTTCTTCAATTAAATTATGTTCATATCCAGATGCCGCAATTCTAACTTTTTTTTAGAAAGGCTGTTTTCTTGCCAAACATTTTAGCAACCTAAATAGGCACCGGGGCTCTTACGAGGGATAGTGAAAATAAATTTGTGAAACTAAATGACGGCAAAAAGATTTTTTAGAAAAAAAGGGGTACACGTATTTAGTACGTATACCCCTTTTGATAACATGTTAAGCCATTTTAAGCTTTTGCCGATCCTTCTGGAGTCTTGACGACGAACTCGCCATTTTCAACATCAATGACGACATTTTGTCCAGTGAGGACAGTTCCTTTGAGCAATTCTTCAGATAGCTGGTCTTCGATATGCTTTTGGATCGCCCTGCGTAACGGACGTGCGCCGTATTCCGGATCGTAGCCTTCCTCGGAAATCTTCTCTTTTGCCGCTTCTGTCAGCTCAAGCGTGATTTCCTGTTCACTCAAACGCTTCACAAGCTGGTCAGACATCAATGTCACGATTTCTTTCAGATGTGGCTTTTCAAGCGCATGGAAGACGATGATTTCATCGATACGGTTCAGGAATTCAGGACGGAACGCCTTTTTCAGTTCTTCCATCACTTTACCCTTCATATCTTTGTAATCCTGTTCGCCATCCTGGATATTGAAACCAACATATTTATTCCGCTTCAACGCCTCAGCTCCGACATTGGATGTCAGGATCATGATTGTATTGCGGAAATCTACTGTCCGGCCCTTGGAGTCAGTCAATCGGCCATCTTCTAAGACCTGCAGCAAAATGTTGAACACATCTGGATGAGCTTTTTCAATTTCATCCAGCAGGATGACGGAATATGGCTTTCTGCGGACCTTTTCAGTCAGTTGGCCGCCTTCATCATATCCCACATATCCTGGAGGTGAACCGACAAGACGTGATGTCGAATGCTTCTCCATGTACTCGGACATATCAACGCGAATCATCGCATCTTCATCGCCAAACATGGACTCTGCCAAGGCTCTTGCCAATTCCGTTTTACCAACACCTGTTGGTCCAAGGAAGATGAATGAACCGATTGGACGTTTCGGGTCCTTCAAGCCTGCACGTGCACGTCTTACTGCCTTGGAAACTGCCTTAACAGCTTCATCCTGGCCGATGACACGTGAGTGAAGGATTTCCTCCAGGTTCAGCAGTTTATCTGTTTCTGTTTGCGCGAGCTTAGAAACAGGGATATTCGTCCAGCTGGACACCACATGTGCGATGTCTTCCACTGTCACCTCACTGTTTTCCTTGCCCTGCTTTTCTTTCCATGACTTCTTCGTATTTTCTAGCTGTTCACGAAGACGCTGTTCTGTATCTCTTAATGAAGCAGCCTTCTCAAACTCCTGGCTTTGTACAGAAGCATCCTTCTCCTTGCGTACTTCCTCTAGCTTCACCTCAAGCTCCTTAAGGTTTGGCGGAGTGGTATAAGAGCGCAGGCGAACCTTCGAACCAGCTTCATCAATTAAGTCAATCGCTTTATCCGGCAAGAAACGGTCGGAGATGTAGCGATCAGATAATTTTACTGCCGCATCAATTGCCTCATCTGTAATTGATACTCGGTGGTGAGCTTCATAGCGGTCACGAAGCCCCTTCAAAATTTGTACTGACTCTTCCGCAGTTGGCTCATCAACAGTAATCGGCTGGAAACGTCGTTCTAGCGCAGCGTCTTTTTCGATGTATTTGCGGTATTCATCAAGTGTTGTCGCACCGATACACTGAAGTTCGCCACGAGCCAATGAAGGCTTCAGGATATTGGACGCGTCAATCGCACCCTCTGCTCCGCCGGCACCGATCAGTGTATGAAGCTCATCGATGAAAAGAATGATATTTCCGGCCTGGCGAATTTCATCCATTACTTTTTTCAGACGGTCCTCAAATTCACCGCGGTACTTTGTTCCCGCAACAACAGTTCCCATATCAAGAGTCATGACTCGCTTGTCACGGAGGATTTCCGGTACCTCGTTATTCACAATTTGCTGTGCCAATCCTTCAGCAATCGCTGTTTTACCTACACCAGGCTCCCCGATTAATACAGGGTTGTTCTTCGTCCGGCGGCTTAACACTTCAATGACACGTTGGATTTCCTTAGCACGGCCGATGACCGGATCAAGGCTGCCTTCCCTAGCGATAGCTGTAAGGTCTCTTGCAAGGCTATCAAGTGTAGGAGTATTGGCGTTAGCCGTACCGCCTCCCTGATGTCCTGAAGTTTCATTGCTTCCAAGCAGCTGTAGAACCTGTTGGCGCGCTTTGTTCAAGCTTACACCAAGGTTGTTCAGCACTCTTGCAGCCACGCCCTCTCCCTCACGGATCAATCCGAGAAGGATATGTTCTGTGCCGACATAGGAATGGCCCAACTTCCTTGCCTCATCCATGGAAAGCTCGATGACCTTTTTAGCTCTAGGTGTATAGTGGATTGTCTGGGAAGTTTCCTGGCCGCGGCCAATCAAGTTTTCAACTTCCTTCTGGATTTTCTCCGCTCCAAGGCCTAGTCCATAAAGCGCCTTTGCCGCAATGCCCTCTCCCTCACGCACAAGGCCAAGCAAGATGTGTTCTGTACCGATATTGTTATGTCCAAGGCGGATTGCCTCTTCCTGTGCGAGTGCCAATACTTTTTGTGCCCTCTCGGTAAATCGTCCAAACATCATAAGATCATCCTCCTGACTCGTCTTTTGTTTCCATTTTCAATCGTTCTCTTATTAAAGCAGCCCTGCGGATATCCCGTTCATTCGGTCTTAATGGTCCTCCCGCATATTGCTGCAAAAACCCAAGCTGAGTTAATATCATCAATTCATTCAGTATCGATTTTGATATATTTTTTATAAAGCCCATATCTATTCCAAGCCTTAAATCAGAAAGGCAGCGGGCAGCTTCCTTCGTTTCGATGATCCTGCTATTGACAAGTGTCCCATATGATCGAAACACTCTGTCTTCTAATTGTATGTTCGAAGTCTTCGCTAATGCTTCCCGCGCTGACCTTTCCTGAGATATAATCTGGCTTACGACACTTTTTAAATCGTCTACGATGTCCTCTTCCGATTTTCCAAGTGTAGTTTGGTTGGAGATTTGAAAAATATTGCCGAGCGCTTCACTGCCCTCGCCGTAAATACCTCTTACCACCAAACCAAGCTGGTTAATCGCCGGGACAATCCTGTTCATTTGCTGTGTCAAAACAAGACCAGGCAGGTGCATCATCACCGATGCCCTCAGGCCAGTACCCACATTAGTAGGACAACTGGTCAAATAGCCGAACTTCTCATCAAACGCATAATTGACATAGTCCTCAAGCCAGTCATCGATCTCATTGGCAGTCTTTAGTGCTTCACTTAGCTGGAAGCCAGGGAATAAACACTGAATCCTGATGTGGTCTTCCTCATTAATCATGATGCTCACTTCTTCATTTTCAGATAGTAGGACTGCACCATGAACGGAGTTTTCTGCCAGATTCGGACTGATCAGATGCTTCTCAACTAACACCCTTTTCTGCAAAGGCGGAATTTCATCCATTTTGATCATTTCCAACTGACCGAAGGCAGCTATTGATGTATTACTGGCACGCTCCATGATCGTACCTACCACTGCTTCCGCCTCTCCATTGGTGAACAGCGTCGGAAAGTTATATTCATCAAGATTCCTTGCAAAACGGATGCGAGAGCTAAGGACGATATCTGAATCAGGTCCATCATCACTCATCCAGGAGCTGACAGCCTGATTGATAAACTTCTCCAATGACAAGGCTACTCCCCTCCCTCTTGACCTGCTGACAATTTCCTTTCAAGTTCCCTGATCTGGTCCCTTGTCTCAGCAGCCTTTTCAAATTCCTCTGCAGAAATCAGGCTTTTCATAGTTTGCTTAAGCTGATCGATTGTCTTCCTTACATGAAGGTCCCCGCCGACTCTTTTAGGGATTTTCCCATTATGCATGGAATTACCACTATGGAGCCTCCTTACAATCGGGGTCAACTGTTCGCGAAAAGCATCATAGCAAGTCGCACAGCCAAACCGGCCTACTTTCACAAACTGCGGAAACGTCATTGAACATTGCGGGCACTGGGCAACTTGCTCAGCTTCAAATTCTTTTTTCTGTTCCGGAAAAGCAGGTTCCATATTCAATAATCCGGCAAGTAAGCTATTGATAGAAAAAGCAGGGCCGTTGTTCATCATAAACAGTTCGCCTTTTTCTTGTGCGCATATTTCACACAAGTGCAATTCTGTTTTTTCACCATTTGAATAATTCGTGAAGTGCAGCGTTGCCGGCCTTTGATTACACTCTTGGCAGATCATGCCCTCACCTCTTTATCTGCTTTGATATTATTTATACTTCAATGCCATCAGCATGGCCTTCAACATTCTCGCACGCAGTTCATCACGCTGCGGCAGCTCTATATACAGGACAGACCTGTCGAGCACACTCAGCATGATTTTTGCCTCGCGGTCAGTCACTACATCTTCCTCTACTAGGCGGAAGATGACATGCTCAGCGCTGCTTTGCGAAATTCGAATCTGAATCAAAGACAGTAAGTCATCAATCAAATGTGCATGATCATAAGCCTGGACTTTGATGATACGGATGTAGCCGCCGCCACCCCGTTTACTTTCAACAAGATAGCCTCGTTCAATCGTGAACCTTGTATTGATGACATAATTGATCTGGGACGGCACGCACTGAAATTTATCGGCGATCTCACTTCGCTTAATTTCAACGATGTCTTTATCGCTCATTTCTAAAACCTGCTTAAGGTGATGTTCTATGATGTCCGATATATTCCTCACTAAACCTCCCCCAATCTGACTTTGACTATATTTGACTTTAATTATACAAAAAACTTTTTTTCGTTGCAATGAATGCATCCTGAATTATGTTCGTCAAAATTATGTATGCCAAAACATGACAATAAGGGGTGTGTTGGTTATTATACCCATTTTGTATCATGTGGAAACTTGTATCTAGACACATCAATGAAAAATTTGTTCAGGACCAGCTTTAATGCGAAGGAGTCGGTGCCTAATTGGTTAGATTGGCAATGTGACCAGCAATTTCATCTATATTACACAAGCAATCTTTCACGAAGATGCTAAATGCTGGTATATTTTATTTTCTGAGGAACTCACCTGTGCCTGTATAAGTGCTACCACTAACTTAATAAATTGCCAAAAAATATAACGATAGCTAAAAATGCAGATAACCCTATTGTCAGGATGATCGTCGAAAAACTCCTGGCCATACTCTTCCAATCTTGCATACCTGCCATCCCTGTAAGCCCTGTTATAAAAGTCAGCAAGGTTACATATAAAAGCAGAACGAATGGATGCATGCCTAATATGGTGTAATCAATAGGCCCTGTGAAGGAAACTATAAAAAATAGTAAAACCAAGATTGTTGAAAAGATGAATGACCAAAAATTCAATTGCTTATTCATTTTGTTCCTCCTATTA
>NZ_JBIQOE010000282.1:0-5696 GCF_047739415.1 Mesobacillus sp.
AGGTGTCGTCATCTCGGTATCCCATGACCGTTACTTCCTTGATAAGGTCGTCGATTTGCTGCTTGTATTGGAAGGCAATGGACAGACAGACCTGCATTACGGCAATTACTCAGAATACCTTGAAAAGCGGCCGAAACCTGACTCTGCTCCCGCAACGCAGAAGAAGGAAAGGGTAGAGCAGACAGAAAAGCCTAAGAAAAAGAAACTGTCCTTCAAAGAGCAAAAAGAATGGGCAGAAATTGAGGATAACATTGCAGGTACAGAAACGCGGCTAGAAGAGGTCCAGGCAGAAATGGCCAATATCGGGAGCGATTTTGAAAAGGGCCAGGCCCTAGTGAATGAAGAGAAAGAGTTGAATGAGCAGCTAGAATATTTAATTGAAAGATGGAGCTATTTATCCGAGCTCGCAGAAAACGAATAAGGCCTGGGATCCCAGGTCTTATTTTTATTTGGACCAAGCGATTTACTAGTGCCCCTTACACTTATATGCCGGGAATAGGAGTATTGAAAGAGGAAATATGAACTATTTATAGAATATTTAAGATAAAAATTATTTATCTAATAGATGGGGGAAAAATGTTAAAACCAAGACGTTCACTTAGGCAGATGAAAGAAACAGCTTCAAGACAATTTACAGATAGGGAAGAGCCGAAGCTATCGTTTAGAAAAGCAATGGATTCCTTAACCGGTAACCAATATAAAGTACTAGTTTTTTACGGAGTTGGTGGCATAGGGAAAACAAGATTATTAAAAGAATTGATGGGTCTGACTAATGCTATTGATGAGAATACAATAAAAACTTCAATTGACTTTAGGGAAGCGAAACATAGAGAACCAGCTGAGGCTCTCATTTGGTTTAGACAGCAGTTAGTAAAGGAATATGGAATAAAGTTCACTACCTTTGATCTGGCCTATGCCGTGTATTGGAGCAGAATGAGGCCGCAGCAATCTTTAAAGTCTGACCGAAAAACAATTCCTTTTTTAGAAGAAGGAAACTTTGTAGGGGAACTAATTACTCAACTAGAAAATATTCCAGTTGTACAATGGATCCCCAAAACTATCAAGCTAATAGATGGGATCACTCAATACAAGGAAATCTTGCAATGGTGGACAAGATCAGGAAAGGATATTCTTTCCGATTTAAAGGATATGCATCCGAAGGATATTGAGGAAATGCTTTTAGTCTATTGGGCGAGTGACCTAATAGGATGGCTGAAACAAACTGGCCGAAAAGCTGTATTCTATTTTGATACATATGAAGCTTTATGGGAAAGTGAGCGGACAATCGGGTCTGTTAGCGATAAAGATGAATGGATAAGGGAGTTTATCCTCCAGTTTGAAGACGTTCCAGTGCTGAACGTTATTTGTGGGCGGGAAAAAATCACGTGGGATAAGTTGGATCCTGAATGGGGGAGCATAGTCGAGCAACATTTGATGGGAGAGTTATCTCCAACTGATTGTATGAGTTTCTTGGATTCATGCGGGATCATGGATAAAAGCATCCAACAAAAAATTATCCAGGGCAGTGAAGGCTTGCCGTATTACTTGGATTTAATGGTCGATACATATCAACTGGTCTCCAGAAAAAGAATTCCTACAATAAAAGATTTTTCAAAGAGACCTGATCAGGTATTGCAACGCTTCTTAAAGTATTTGGACAGATCTGAAAAAGAAACGTTAAAGGTATTATCGATCACTAGGTTCTGGACTGAAAATTTGTTCTGTGACTTAATTGAGGAATTCCAAACTTTTTATCCAACGACTGCATACCAAGAACTTTGCAATTTTTCATTTATCACTGAATTAGAACAAGGTGGATATTGGTCGATGCATAAGTTGATGAAGGAAGGCCTTAGCGATCAAGTGTTGAGTTCATCCCCATCTCTTTTCGATCGGGTACATGGGTTTTTGTTTCAGTATTACACCAAGATGTTAAACAAGAAAGGTAATGATATTGGATTAAGTACTGCCTTTGCAGAAGCTCTATATCATGGGAAAAACATTCTGGATGAAGGTGAATTAACCGTGTGGATATCGAGAAATTCATCTCTATTAATAAATGAGGGTGAATGGTCAGGTATTATTCAAGAGTTTTCATGTCTTTTGGAAGAAGACGATAAAGGTCATACAATGTGTGCTTTATTAAACCATAAGCTTGGAGAATTATATACATTAAAGGGACAGTACGCTTTAGCTGAAGAACATAATAAACGAGCGTTAATTTGTTATGAAGAGGAGTTGCTTTCCGAAAAACTGGATGCCCATAGCGATATTTATAGATCCATAGCCGATATTAAGCATAATTTAGCTGATTTATACAGAAATACAAATGAGTACAATAAAGCGATCATCGCCTACCAGGAAGCCTCGGATATTCTCGAAAAGAGATTTTTGGATGAGACAGAGGTATTTGAGAAAATCGCTCTGATTTATACCCGCCTGGGGAAATTGTACAAATTATTATCTCGTTATGATAAGGCAAAGCAATTTTATGAAATGGCTTTAGAAAAATGCTCAAAAGTAATTGGTTTAGGGCGTGGTACATCATCCATTTATGCGGTTAAGGGACAGATTCATGAAAAGCTTGGTGAATTAGAACATGAAGAAATTGAACAAGAAAACCATGATTTTTCCCATTTCCATAAATCCATTTCGGCATATGACCTTGCTTTAAAGGATAAAGAAATGGAGCAGTATCTCTGGGTGCTTGCCAATCAGGGGTTGGCTTATAAGCGGCTTGCTGAGGCTTTGCCGCTAATTGATATGGCAAATGAAAAACTAACAAACTTCACCCAAGCTATTAATATATATAAGAAAGTCGTACAAACAGCACCGGATTATGTTGATGTCTATGAAATGCTCGGACATGCAGCTGTAGATTTGCTTGATCTTCACATAGACCTGGGATTGTTTGATGATGCAATGGAATCATTCAACCTCGCAATTAATTCGTTTGAAAAAGTTCTCGAGCTGTCGGAAAAACAAGGAAGTTCACGAAATAGAATTGCCTCTGCATTCAGGTCGCTGGGTAAACTGCATAGAAAGCAAAAAAATTATTCATTGGCATTGGAAGCATATCAAACTGCATTGCAAAAAAGTGATGAGGTGTTTGTCCTTACGCCTGAATATATCTATGCTTTTAACAGCAGAGGAAAAATTTACACTGAAATGGGGGATTTCTTTCTTGAAACTGGAGATTTTGAACAGGCGATAGAAATTTACAAAAAGGCAAAAATATGTTTTCAATCGAGCCTGAAAAAATCGCCAAATTCTAAAACAGCTCTTTTCCAAATCGATAAACTTAACAATGCGATTAAAGATATCGAACAAACCAGCCTCTAAGACATTCTGTTTTGCAATACGTCATTCTACTCCTAAATTATTTTTAAACGTATTTCAAGGCCAGTTCATCTTTGGTGGCTCCTAAATGCTATCTATCCTTCGTTATGTTAAAATGGCTTCATTCCTGAAAAATATAAAGGGGTGGGAATGTGAAAATTGTATCAATTGAACCAACGCCAAGCCCGAATACGATGAAAATCAATCTGGATGAAGAACTTCCTATGGGCAAAAGCAATAATTATAAAAAGAACTCAGCGGCCGGGGCACCCGAAGTCGTTATGAACATACTTGAGATTGAAGGGGTAAAAGGGGTTTACCATGTTGCTGATTTCCTGGCAGTCGAAAGAAACGCAAAATATGACTGGAAAGTAATCCTCCCTGAGGTGAGGAAAGCGTTTGGTGAAGATGCAGAGGAATCAGATGACGATGCACCTGAAATCAATGAGCATTTTGGGGAAGTAAAAGTACTAGTTCAAGTATATAAGGGAATACCTATGCAGGTGAAGCTTACGGATGGCACAGAAGAGAAGCGGTTTGGACTGCCAGAATTGTTTGTGCAAAAGGTTGGTGAGGTACAGACTCCTGAGGATAATGTCGTTATGGTCCGCCGATGGAAAGAACTTGGAGTCAGGTATGGTGAATTTGAACAAGTAGGTAATGAGGTTGTGGAAGAGCTTTTAGCGGCATATCCTCCTGAGAGGCTGGTGGAGCTTGTGAAACTAGCTAAAAATCCAAGTCAGGAAACTGAGATTAAAGCAGCAAAGAAAAAAATCAGGGTTACAGAGGCGGACTTGGAGAATCCAGATTGGCGGATAAGATACCAGCTTCTTGAGCAAATGGAAGATCCGACTGCAGAAGACCTGCCGGTGCTTGAAAAAGCGTTACACGATGAGAAAGCATCCATACGTCGTTTGGCCACAGTCTACTTAGGGATGATTGAAGACAAAAATGTCTTGCCATTATTGTACAAAGCCTTGAACGATAAAACAGTTACGGTGCGCAGGACTGCCGGTGACTGCTTATCGGATCTTGGATTTCCAGAAGCGATGGATGAAATGATGGAAGCACTCAAGGACCCAAGCAAGCTTGTTCGGTGGAGGGCCGCTATGTTCCTTTACGAAGTTGGGGATGAAAGAGCGCTGCCTTCATTAAAGGACGCACAAGATGACCCTGAATTCGAAGTAAGCATGCAGGTGCAACTGGCGATTGCCCGTATTGAGCATGGCGAGGAAGCAAAAGGTTCGGTCTGGAAACAGATGACGGAAGCCAGAAAACAGTAAAGATTGTAAGACACCCAGTATGGTTAACCTTGGGTGTCTTTTTTTAATGAGTTAAGTCTAATTTGTCGAATTAAGCAAATGTATCCGCTTACTTATTTTTAATAATTAAAATATTTAGATAATGATTGTATTTATCCCGAAAAAGAGGTATTGTAGTGAATAAAAAATTGGGAGGGACATACAATGGGAAAGGATTTAAGAATCAAGAGCCATGTATTTAGTGATGATGCCAGAAAGGCTCCGAACAGGGCTATGCTTCGGGCAGTTGGATTCAGCGATGATGATTTTAAGAAGCCGATGATTGGAATAGCGAGTACCTGGAGTGAGGTTACTCCTTGTAATATACATATTGATAAGCTGGCAGTAAAAGCGAAAGAGGGTGCAAGGGCGGCAGGCGGCGCGCCAATGATCTTCAATACGATCACTGTATCTGATGGAATTTCGATGGGGACTGACGGAATGCGCTATTCGCTTCCCAGTCGTGACTTAATTGCTGACTCGATAGAAACAGTGGTCCAGGGAGAAAGCCTTGATGGTTTCGTCGCAATTGGCGGCTGTGATAAAAACATGCCTGGCTGTATGATGGCAATTGCAAGAATGGACCTTCCTTCTGTTTTTGTTTATGGAGGTACGATCAAGCCAGGCAAACTTGATAATAGGGACATTGACATTGTGTCCGCGTTCGAAGGTGTTGGCCAATATAATAAGGGTGCGATTGGAGATGAACAGCTTCATAAGATTGAATGTCATGCTTGTCCAGGTTCAGGTTCATGTGGAGGAATGTACACAGCCAATACAATGGCCAGTGCAATCGAGGCACTCGGAATGAGCCTGCCTGGGAGTTCATCGCATCCAGCTGAAACTGATGAAAAGCGAGAGGATTGCTTTAAGGCAGGAGAAGTTGTCTATCAGATGCTTGAGCAGGATATTCGTCCAAGACAGATTTTAACGAAGGAAGCCTTTGAAAATGCGATTACAGTCGTAATGGCTCTTGGAGGATCCACAAATGCCGTTCTTCATTTAATGGCCATAGCACATGCTGCAGAAGTCAATCTTACGCTGGATGATTTCAAC
>NZ_JBIQOE010000283.1:0-4559 GCF_047739415.1 Mesobacillus sp.
TTACGATTCACCGTCTCGATGAATACGGTAATAAGATTATCGAAGAAGACGTGTTTAGTATCATAAGAAAGCATTTTTCATGATTGCAGGCCGATTTCAGAGATGAAATCGGCTTTTTTAATCCAGCTCCAGCGCATAGCCCCTCGAGTCGCTTGTCTAGCTGCGGCTCCTAACTCCTCGAGACGCTTCGGTCCTGCCCATGAAGTCAAAGAACGACTTCACCGTCAGGCCCTCCAGCGCTTTTCGGAGTTGAGCAGTCGCCTCCGCTTTATAAGGAAAACGGAACGATTTCCTGGGAAACGAGCGAGGAGATCCAGCCGCAGGAGATTTACAAGTTTGTGATTGAGTACTATACCGACAGCATCAAAGAAAAAGACGGCACTAAGACACTTACTTACGATTTTAAAAGCTTCGCTGATATCGGGTTGTTAAACCTGATTTTTGTTGAGCCGCTTAATTCAGACAGCTTTAAGCTGGAGCCTGCTTCAGAGCAGCACCAGAAAAATTCGTACAACATGAACATGTTTTTATATCAAAGCCAGGGAATGAAGCCTGGTGAAGAAAAGAATATCTCACTTCAATACAAACGAGCTGATGAAAGGACGACAGCGGAAATCATGGAAGCTATGGCCGGGGATGCAAAGAAGGCCGGCACTGTAAAACAAAACGAAGAAAAAATGCCTCTGTGGCTTGTCATTACAGTCGTTGGCAGTGTGACCATAGTTGCGGCTGTACTATTGATTTTCATCATGAAGAAAAAGAAAGTAAAGCCGGTTAAAGATGATGCTTCAAATGATTTAGAAGCCAAAAAGTCAAAGCTCCGCGCCATGTTAGTGGAAGGAAGCATAACGGAAGCAGAATACAACGAATTGATCAAAAAGCTGGGAGGTAGAAAGTAATGTCCAAAAATAAAAAAATCGTAGTGGGACTGAGCCTGGCAGCAGTTGCATTCGTGATCATGATGTTTTCAACAATGCCGAGCGCAGGGAGCAAGGAAATCACGATTGGCGACCTCAGCAAGAATGGTTCGAAATATGAGGGCGATTATATTATGACGCAAGGCCTGCTTAATAAGGATTCGGTTAAATGGGATGCTGACAAGCTGGAACTCCGTTTTGAACTTTACGAGGAAGGCCAGGGAACACTAAAGGTTTTCCATAAAGGCATCAAGCCGGACAATTTCACGGAGGATGTCATCGTGTTGGTGGAAGGCTTTATCCAGGAAGACGGAGTGTTTGAAGCGGAAAAAGTCCAGACAAAATGCCCGACAAAATATGAAGGTGAAGACATGGAGAACTATGATACCGAAATGCATAAGGAAATGTACAAAAATGACAAGAAGGAATAAAACAGATGGGTGGTTATCTGTATGTATCTAATTGGAAACATCTCAATCTACCTTGGGATCGTGATTTCGCTTTACGGAATCATTGCCAATATCGTCGGGATTAAGAAGAAAAGCAGCAAGTGGATTGAAAGCGCTAGAGGTGCAGTACTTTCGCTGGCTTTTGTGGCAAGCATCGCATCCTTCCTGTTGCTTTATCTTCTCGGAACAAGCCAATTCCAATATAAATATGTGGCTTCGTATACAAATGAGAGCCTGTCGATGGCTTATAAATTGACAGCATTTTGGGCGGGTAACGCTGGATCCCTGCTGTTATGGGCCGTCCTATTAGCAATATACGCAACCATGGTCGTTTTTTCAAAAGAAAAGAAAAACCCGATGATGCCCTATGTATCGAGCATCTTGATGGTGAACATCCTGTTCTTTTTCACTGTAATGGCATTTAATGCAAACCCATTTGAAATGACCGATAAAATTCCAGCAGATGGAAAAGGGCTTAACCCAATGCTGCAAAATCCAGGAATGATCCTGCACCCTGTAACGCTCTATATGGGTTATGTAGGGTTGGCCGTTCCATTCGCGTTTGGGATTGCGGCACTGATCCTGAAGAGAATGGATTCAGAGTGGATCAAGCTGACAAGAAGATGGACCTTGCTTGCATGGCTGTTCCTGACGCTCGGCAATGTGATTGGCGGCTGGTGGGCATACCTTGAGCTAGGCTGGGGTGGCTACTGGGCATGGGACCCGGTTGAGAACGCCTCGTTCCTGCCATGGTTGACTGTATCAGCATTCCTGCACTCAGTCATGATCCAGGAACGGAAAAACATGCTGAAGACCTGGAACGTAAGCTTGATCATTCTATCTTATATCCTGACACTGTTTGGAACTTTCCTTGTGAGAAGCGGAATCCTGACGAGTGTCCACGCGTTTGGCGACAGCAATCTGGGTATGTACTTCCTAGTCTTCATGGCCTTCATGATGCTGTTTTCACTTTATATCGTCATGACAAGGTACGGACTGTTGAAGAAAGACAGCAGTCCCATTGAGGCTTATTTTTCAAAAGAAAGCAGCTTCCTGCTGAACAACCTGATTCTGGTGGCTGCCGCTTTCGCTGTTTTCTGGGGGACGATGTATCCGCTGATTTCAGAAACTTTTACAGGCACCAAGATCAATGTAGGAGCACCATATTTTAATAAAGTGATGGCCCCGATCTTGCTGGTGCTGATTGTATTGATGGGCATCTGTCCACTGATCGCCTGGCAAAAAGCAGTGTTTGAAAAGTTCAAGAAAAACGTGCTTTGGCCGCTGGCAATGGGAGTTGCCACCGCAATCATCCTGTTCGCTTTTGGCGTCAAGGGAATTTACGCGATTATCGGCTTATCGGCAACAAGCTTCATGTTCGGAACACACTTGCAGGAATTCGCGAGAGGCATCAGCGCCAGACGGAAAGCAACGAAGGAAAACATCCTGAAGGCAGCGTTCAAGCTAACGGTAAAAAACCAGCGCCGCTATGGCGGCTATATCGTCCATATCGGAATTGCAGTCATCGCGGTAGGTGTCATTTCTTCGCACACTTACTCAACAGAAGTGCTGAAAACGGTGGATGCCGGGAACAGCATCAAAACCGGCGATTACAGCCTGAAATTTAACGAGCTGACTGAGCATACAAAAAACGGCAATGGAATAGTAGTGGCAGATATTGATGTTACGTATAAGGGCAAGGACATCGGCAAAATCAAGCCTGAAAAAATCTTCTATGAAACATGGCCTGAGCCATCAACAGAGGTAGCGATCAAGACAAATTGGAGCCAGGACTTATATGTCGTGCTCAGCTCCTGGGAGAACAAAGAAAAAGTGACGTTCATGGTAAAAGTAAATCCATTCGTAAGCTGGATTTGGGTGGGCGGCATCATCATGGTGATCGGCACAGCATTTGCCCTCATAGGCGGCAGGCCGACAACATCGCGCTACCAAATCAATAAAGGCATTTCGAGAGTGGGAGGGTGAAGAAGATGAATAAGAAAATTATCTTAACGACACTTCTTTTGCTTATCCTGATTCCAAGTATGACGACAGCTTTTACGTATAATTCGAAGGAATTCAAGCAGATCATCGGCCAGCTTGATATGCAGGGCCATGCTGACCATGATCTATCTACCTGTTCAGTAAAAAAAATCTACTACGATGAAGTGGTTGAGATGCTGAACGGCGGCAAATCAGAACCGGAAATCATCCAGTCCTATGTTGAAGAATACGGGCAGGCAGCCTTGAGAACTCCGGGCGGCGGCAAAAGTGGCTGGATTGCCTGGGGAATGCCAGCAGCCGGAGTGGGAATCGGCAGTGTGATTGTCGGTGTCTGGCTCAGGAAATTAACAGTCAAAAAGGCAGAATCAAAGCTTGAGACGAAGACAGCGTGGAAATCGGAAGTCGAGAAAGAAATTGCGGCAAAAACATTTGACGAAGAGCGCCGGAAGCTTTTCTAGGAGCTGATCAAAATGGATTATGTATTTTTAATAATAGGTTCACTCGTAATCAATACTTGCTTTTACTTTATCATATCTCCTTTTTTCTCGGCTGGCGAGGTGCCGGCTGCGGGAATGGAGACAGAGAGTGATAAGCTCACGCTTGAGCAAGTATATAGTGCTGTGAATGAGCTGGAGATGGACTTCTTAATGAAGAAAATCTCTCGTGAGGATTTTGAGAAATTGAAAGAAGACTATCAATTGCTCGCGACCGAAATGTTAAAGGAAGAAGCGCAAGGGCGCAAGGCAAAGCATCTCCCAGAGAGCAAAAAGAAGAAAAAGGATGCCGAAGCAGAGGCAGAAATTCTTAGAGAACTGAAAAAGCTTCGCCAGCAGAAGGGGTGATCAGTATGGTGCCAGCCTACCATCCTGAATGGCTCGTGAACTTCTGGCTCAGTACTCCGGGTTTGAACATGGTCAATCCACACTACATGCTGATCGTTTTAGCTGCTGTCATTATTGTTGTCTGGTTTTTGCGAAAGAAGAGGATGCCTGCTGAGGACATCATTAGTGAGGAAGACCAGTTATTCAAACACCTTTTACTCAGAAAAAAAGTGATTGAAGGGGAGCTGGCCGGCCTTGAAGCAAGGCTGTCAGCAGCTGAAATCACTGAAGAGCACTTTGAAAAAATGGAACTTGATTACCATAGACATCTCGCCGAGGTAAACAAAGAACTGGAACAATACACTTAA
>NZ_JBIQOE010000284.1:0-19060 GCF_047739415.1 Mesobacillus sp.
AGCAAAATTTGTTCTTACGCACAGGGATTCGCACAAATGAGAGCGGCGTCTGAAGAGTATAACTGGGATTTGAATTATGGCGATATCGCGATGATCTTCCGTGGAGGCTGCATTATCAGAGCGCAGTTCCTTCAAAAAATCAAGGAAGCATACGACCGCGACCCGGCATTAAAAAACCTGCTGCTTGATCCATATTTCAAGGAAATCGCAGAAAGCTATCAGCAGTCGTTACGAGAAATTATCTCAGCTGCTGTCATGAACGGTATTCCAGTGCCAAGCTTCTCTGCTGCACTTTCATACTTTGACAGCTATAGAACAGAAACGTTGCCAGCCAACCTGATTCAGGCTCAGCGCGATTATTTCGGTGCCCACACATATCAGCGCATCGATAAAGAAGGAATCTTCCACACTGAATGGATGGAATAAGAAAGCAGCACAGCGGACTTATGTTCGCTGTGTTTTTTGTTTTTATGGAAGGTGAAATTGAAGTTTTTTAAATGCAGGAAGGGTTTTCAAAAGCTCCAGTCGAAACCTTTAATGGATGGTATTTAAGAATGGAGGTTAGAGCATGTCAGAAAATTATCCAGTTCTTGAAGGCGCAGAACCGTTTTATTTTGAAGGGAATTCTGCAGGTATATTGGTATCTCATGGTTTTACCGGCTCTACACAAAGTATGCGGCCGCTGGGTGAGGCATATGCTGCTGCGGGTTATACCGTTTGCGGACCGCGATTAAAAGGTCATGGTACACATCATGAAGACATGGAACAAACAACATATCAAGATTGGATCGCATCGGTAGAAGAAGGATTTCAATGGTTAAAAGAGCGTTGTGATACGATATTTGTGACTGGCCTGTCAATGGGCGGGACGCTGACCTTGTATATGGCTGAAAAACATCCAGAAATCAGAGGGATTGTCCTGATCAATGCGGCTATTGATATACCGGCAATGGAGCCGGTCCTTCAGCTGGAAGGGACAAGATTCCTGGATGCCATTGGTTCCGACATCAAGAAGCCAGGAGTGGTGGAGCTTGCCTATGAAAAAACTCCGGTTCAATCCATTAAAGAAATATTGCCATTTATGAAAGCAGTAAAAGAAGATCTATCGAAGGTTTCATGTCCAGCCTTAATTTTTGTTTCGGATGAAGACCATGTTGTCCCGCCAGATAATTCTCAAACGATCTATGATGATATCAGTTCAGAAACAAAAGAGATCCATCATATGAAAGAAAGCTACCACGTGGCTACCCTGGACAACGACCAGCAAATGATCATTGATAAAACGCTTGAGTTCATTAAAATACAACTTTAGAAGCTACGTGAATGTCCTACAGCTTGTGGAGAAGCTTTCGTCCACAAGCTTTTTTATTTCTTTAAAATTTCGTAAACACTTCAGTTCTTATTGAAATGTGCATTTGGATGTTCCTAAAGATATATGTGTAATTACTTTAATTGAGTGATATGTGCCCTGTCAGGGGAAGAAAGGAAAAAATGGATCACATAAAGAAGTTTCATGATTCTGAATAAGAATTGTTTCTCTCTCCTCTTATCCAGCTTCGCAAACAGAGCCATACAATTAAACTTAAAAAGACCAATAAACTTTCCAAAGATATAATGTACCATGGATAAGGTCCAAGTAAATCCATGAAGCTAGGACTTTTTGGTTTATGGCGTAAAAACCAATAGTTTCCGTCAGCGACCTTATTAATGAACAGAATCACTGGCAACAGCAGATTGATAAATAGAACAACTTTTAATACAGAACTGAATGTTGGGTAATAGCCTCTTGCCCATAGGAAATAAAGGGTTACCCACACAATCATCAGATGTGCATAGAAAAAGTGAAAAAAACGGAAATGGGGAAAATCATAAGTTAATGCAGGTGTGATGATGGCTTGTGTTGCCCCTAATAAAGCAATGAAAAATAAAAGCTCGAAATATATCTTCTTCCTGGTCAATAATAATCCAATCGCGAGCAGAAGACCTATATTGCATAATTCCAGGGGCATCGACCGACCTAATTTCCAGACAGCATGCTTGTACATCCAAAGATGATTGGTGATCTCAATCAAGATTAATGACAATGCTGTTACCAGCTCTGCTTTCCTCCATTTTTCATCTCTTAAATTTTTTCGATTAGCAAAAATGAAAGTATTAACTAAAACACAGATAACCAATATTGTATAATGACTCGCAGAAAACATATCGAAATCGAAGTCTTTATTGCTGTGGCCAAACCACTCCATGTTTTCACCTCTAGTCTGTAAATAGAACAAACATAAGTTATCCCTTTTAGGTTTCTTTTATGTAGACTCTTTTCGTAAACTTGGCTGCTTACACAAACTGAGGTATGACGAGTTTTTATACATTCCAATTCAGAACCACTCATAACAGCAAAAAAGTGAAACCAATTTTTACCTGAATCGTAAATGTTATATAGTCTAAAAAAGGGAGATGGAATAGATGAACGGAAATGGTTGTATTAAATGCGGCAGCACAGATGCAGGGCAGAAGGATGTGGCAATGACGGGAACGGGCTTGTCCAAGATGTTTGATATCCAGAATAACCAGTTTACCGTCGTTTACTGCAAGAATTGCGGATACTCGGAGTTTTACAATAAAGATGCATCTGCAGGTTCTAATATCCTTGATTTGTTTTTCGGATGAACATAAGAAAAGCACAAGCGTCTTCGTCAGCCCCGACAAGCACTGGAGGTCCTGACAGTGAAGTCGTTCTTTGACTCTATTGGCAGGACCGAAGCGACTCTAGGTGCTAGACAATTCTCGAAGTGAGAATCTATACTTTCTTATCCTTAAAAAAATCCCGCCTGTTGCCAGGGCGGGATTTCAATTTATTTAGCATTTTTCTACATCGATTTCAGTGATTGGCCACCAGAAGAATCCATCTTGTTCTAGCAGCTTGTCTGCTGCGTCAGGACCCATGGAACCTGATGCATAGTTAGGGAAACTTGGCTCTTTTGTGTTTTCCCATACAGCTGAAATATTATCAACGAAGCTCCAGGATAATGCGACTTCATCCCAATGTGTAAAGTTCGTTGCGTCGCCGCGCAATGAATCGTAAAGAAGCTTTTCGTATGCTTCCGGTGTGTTCAGCCCATCAATGCCTTTATTGGCATAATTCAATTTTACAGGTGTAGCGTCAGTACCCTGGCCAGATTTCTTGGCGTTCAAGTGAAGCGTGATTCCTTCTTCAGGCTGGATATGAATAACAAGAAGATTTGGATTCACCGTTTTTTCCGGCTGGTAATACAGATCCATCGGGATATCTTTGAATTGGATCACAATTTTAGTTGACTTAGCCTTCATTCTTTTTCCAGTACGGATATAGAAAGGAACTCCAGCCCAGCGGAAATTATCAATCATCAGCTTACCAGCGACAAAAGTCTCCGTATTGGATTCAGGATTGACCATTTCCTCCTGGCGGTATGCAGGGACGTCTGTTTCATTCATGCTGCCTTTGTCATATTGGCCGCGAACAAAATATTCGTTGACTTCCTCGCCTTTTACAGGACGGAGAGCACGGAACACTCTTACTTTTTCTGAACGAATTTCATCGGTCGTCAGCTTGATCGGCGGTTCCATCGCAAGCAAAGAAACCATCTGCAGCATATGGTTCTGGACCATATCCCTTAGAGCGCCGCTTTTCTCGTAATATCGTCCGCGTTCTTCGACTCCAAGCGTTTCGCTTGATGTTACCTGGATATTGGAAATGTAACGGTTATTCCAGAGTGGTTCGAACATCGCATTCGCGAAACGGATTACCTCAATGTTTTGAACCATTTCCTTGCCAAGATAATGATCAATCCGATAGATTTCATCTTCAGAAAAAGCTTTACGAATTTGCTTGTTCAACACTTTTGCGGACTCAAGGTCATGCCCGAATGGCTTTTCGATGACAAGGCGCTTGAACCCGGGTACATCGGTAAGCTTATCTTTCTTTAAATGCTCAGCTATTGTTCCAAAGAATTCTGGAGCCATTGCAAGGTAGAAAATTCTATTGCCATTAAGTTCATAGTGGCTGTCCAGTTCTTCTGCAAGCTTTCCAAGAGCAAGGTAAGAGCTTGAATCAGTTACGTCATGTGAATGATAATAAAACTTTGAGACGAACTCGTCGATGTCAGCTTCTGTCTCTCCATTTTCCTTCACAGATTCTTTTACTCTCAGCTGGAATTCTTCATTTGAGAGTGAACGGCGGGCAACGCCAACAACCGCGAATTTGTCCAGTTTCCCTTTTTCAAATAAATTAAAGAGGGAAGGAAATAATTTACGGTTTGCCAGGTCTCCCGTAGCCCCGAAGATCATGATTAAAGCTGTTGGTTTTTCGGTTTGTGCCACAATATAGAACCTCTCTTTTATGTGAATTTAAAAGTATGTATAAAAAACACTCTACAAATACAAAATTTTATCCCTTTCGAGAACAATTAGCAACTGTTTAAACCGTACTTAGTTTTCTTCCAATTGCATGGAACTATCCGCGCATGAGGTAAACTCAGCGTTTGGTTTAGATGAATAATGACTGTTGTGATATATTGAAAGGAATAATACCTGCCTGCAAGGATTGCAGGCATTTTGTACGGGAGGATGTCAAGATTATGGATGTGTTTTTTCTTGGAACAGGGGCGGGCGTACCAGCCAAACTGAGAAATGTGACCTCAATCGCACTGAAATTACTGGAGGAGCGGGGAACTGTTTGGCTGTTTGACTGTGGGGAAGCAACCCAACATCAAATTTTACATACAAGCATAAAGCCGAGAAGGATTGAAAAAATTTTTATTACACATCTGCACGGAGACCATATATATGGACTGCCTGGGTTGCTGTCGAGCCGTTCCTTCCAGGGAGGAGAGTCGATGGTTACGGTGTATGGGCCTCCGGGGATTAAAGAATATATTGAAGTATCTTTGAAAATTAGTAAATCTTACTTGAAATACCCGATTGAAATCATCGAACTGCAGGAAGGCGTCATTTTTGAAGATGAACAGGTTATCGTTGAAACAAAACTTTTGGAGCATGGAATTCCTTCATATGGGTACAGAGTAAAGGAAAAGGATCGTCCAGGTACGCTTCTCGCCGACAAGCTTCAAGCCGCAGGGGTTAGGCCAGGACCTGATTACAGGAAAATCAAGAATGGTGAAGAAGTCATATTGGACGATGGAACTGTCATCGATCCTGCTGAATTTGTCGGTCCCCCGCAAAAAGGAAGGGTTGTCACGATCTTGGGTGACACCAGAATTTGTGAAAGTGCTCAACTGCTTGCCCAAAATGCAGATCTTCTCGTTCATGAAGCGACTTTTTCAGCAGATGAAGGTACACTTGCCTATGAGTATTTCCATTCGACCACTCTGCAGGCCGCAGAAACAGCCTTGAATGCTGGTGTGAAAAAACTGTGTCTGACCCATATTAGCTCCAGGTATGACCGCAATGATTGGAAGGAGCTTGAAGCAGAAGCACGAACAGTGTTTGCCAATACTGTTGTCTCAGAAGATTTTATGGAAATTTCCGTACCTTATGAACATGACTGAAAAAAGGGGTGTCTTGATTGAAAACAATCTATCTTGTACGTCATGCAAGTGCGGCTGGCCAGCCTGTAGACTCTCCACTGACTGAACAGGGCAGGAAACAAGCGCTGGCGCTAGTTGACTTTTTCAAACGAAAAGAAATAGATATCATCTATTGTAGCCCTTTTAAAAGAGCCGTCGATACAATTAAACCTCTTTCTGATTCAAGGAGGATAAGAGTACTAGAAGATGACAGACTTGGAGAAAGAGTGCTGAGTACGGTCAATTTTGAGGACTGGCGTGATAAGCTAAAGCAAACCTTTGAGGATTTTGACCTTGTTTTTGAAGGAGGAGAGTCCCATTCAGCTGCGATGAATCGTGCGAAATCACTGATTGAGGATTTATTATGTTTTGAACATGACCACATTTTACTAGTCAGCCATGGTAACATGACCACATTGCTCATGCGGTATTTCAATGAAAGTTTCGGATACGACTGCCTGATGGAAATGACGAATCCGGATGTATTCGAACTTGTCGTTTCTAGTGAAAAAACGATGCTAAATCGAATATGGGATGACCGAATTTAGAGTCTTTTAGTTTAAAAAAGTACCCAGAGGGAATTGGAAAGTGGTGGAACCATTTCCATCAAACCAACAACACGAATACTGGGGGAATTAGTATGGATTTTTTGCTATTATTCGGTCTTCATCTATTTATCATGGGTTCACTTGTTCTATTGTTTAGTGGCATCATCACCTTTCTTTTCCCAAGGTTGCATTTTCTCATCACGATTTCACTATTTGGAGCAGCTGGATTTTTATATGCCGTCATCTTTGAAGTGATGGATCTTGCGATATTCGCAGTTTTCTTCAATATGATTCTATCTTTGACCGCTGTTGGCCTCGTCAAATTGGGATTTTACTTCAAGAAAGTTGCCGAACGCCAGGGTGAGAAAATAGCCTAACTGTTAAAACCAGGAGATCTCCTGGTTTTTTTATTTTGTTTGACAATCAAACAGTCGTTTGAATAAGATGCAATCAAAAGATCATTTGAATGAATGGGGTGAGCAAATTGAAGGAGCAGGATGTCTGCCAGATCGATTGCGTCCATGACGATAAAGTGGAACAGGTGTCTGCAGAACTGAAAGAATAAAATACCTCTGCAACAGCAAAAATTTTCAAAGCTTTATCAGATGAATCTAGGATTAAAATCGCATACTCACTATATGTAGGGAATGAGCTTTGTGTTTTTGATGTAGCTGCAGTCGTCAACTCGTCCACAGCAACTGCTTCACACGATTTGAGGCTGTTGAAAAATCTTGGATTCGCTAAATATCGCAAGGAAGGAAAGCTTGTTTATTATTCACTGGTCGATGACCATGTAAAGCAATTGATTCACCTGGCGTTTGAACATCAAAAGGAGATGGATTTGAATGACTGAAGCAGCGCAATCTGGCGAGAAAACAATATATCGGGTACAGGGATTCACCTGAGCTAGCTGTGCCGGAAAGATCGACGAGAACGTAAAGCACCTGGATGCTGTTTTTGATGCAAAAGTTAATTTTGGCGCTTCCAAGCTGACTGTTTTCGATGAAGCCTCCATTGAAGAACTGGAGCAAGCTGGTGCATTTGAGAACCTAAAGCTTTATCCGGTTAAAGCAGAGTTTATCCCTGAGAAAAAGAAACCGTTCTGGCAGGAAAACTTTACGGTATTGATCAGCCTTGTGATGATCATTGCCGCGTATTTTTTCCAGTTTAATTTTGGCGAAGAAAGTTTGCTCGCCATGCTATTATTTTTAGGAGCAATTACAGCTCGATTTCACTGATGGTGCCTTTGATTATGTTGTTGGAAGTTTAATATTGTCAGTAGTTCCTGACGGCAGAAAGGCATTTGGTGAGAGGGTAAGAGTTTGCCGCAAGGATGGATTGGTATTGGTATTCGATAAATTTGCTGAGCCGGGGAAAAGCTTATCCATTTTTAAAAAGGCTATTAGGCATGTGATCAAGGTCTTTGGAACGGATATCGGTGTATCTTTTGAGAAAATCTCCGAAACGCAAAAGACAAATGTTAGGCTGGATTTCTGATGAAGGAGTCATGTTCAGAAATATGTACCGCAGGATTTTGCTGAAGAAAGTTCTGTAACGCCCCGGCTTGCTCGCTGGGCTTTTTCAATTTCTTTTTTTAGGACAGCTTTTTGAATCACAACGACCCAATATTATAGATATCGACCACTTTTTGAGATATATCAGCGGATTCTCGAATATATCGACCACATTTTGAAATATATCAGCGGATTTTTTAATATATCGACCAGATAGGATAGAAGAAAATACTAAAGCCGGCACCTACTGAAGTGCCGGCTTTAATATTAGAATATCCATCCTCGTTCATATTGTTTTGGAGATTCGATACTTGTTCCAAGCTCCTTAGCTGCTGTCCTCGGCCAGTATGGGTCACGCAGCAGTTCCCGGGCGATGAAAATCAGATCAGCGCGGTCATTCTGCAGGATTTCTTCTGCCTGGATTCCGGTCGTGATCAATCCAACAGCGCCAGTAGCCACATCGGCTTCATGCTTGATTTTTTCAGCAAATTTCACCTGGTAGCCTGGATATGCATGGATTCTTGCTGGTACGACTGCGCCTGAGCTGACATCAATCAAGTCAACTCCCAGTTCTTTTAGCGATGCGCCAATCGTTACATAATCATCGACAGTCAACCCTTCTTCATGATAATCATATGCAGAAACCCGGACAAACAGAGGTCCATCCCACACTGTTTTAACCTCTTCAAGGACTTCCCGGAGGAATCGGAAGCGATTCTCGGCAGTGCCGCCGTATTCGTCCTCTCGTTTATTCGTAAGAGGGGAGAGGAACTGGTTGATTAAATATCCATGTGCAGCGTGAATTTCGATCACATCGAAGCCAGCAAGTTTTGCCCTTTCGGCAGCCAACCTGAACGCCTCGACGGTTTTCTTGATTTCTTCTATCGTCATCGCCTTTGGTTCTTTATACTTTTCATCGAAAGCTATAGCAGATGGGGCGATGATTTCATCACGCAATGCTGCTTTCCGTCCGGCATGTGCCAGCTGGATACCAGCTGCAGCACCGCTCTGCTTGATTTGTTCAGTCAATTTTGTCAGGCCAGGCACGTGCTCATCGCTCCAGATTCCCAGGTCCTGATGGGAAATCCGTCCTTGTGGTGTGACCGCAGTTGCCTCAATAATGACCAATCCTACCTGGCCGACAGCACGGCTCACATAGTGTGTCATATGAAAGTCCGTGACAAATCCATCTTCTTTTTCGCATGAGTACATACACATCGGAGCCATGACAATCCTGTTTTTTAGTGTCAGCTCTTTAATTTTATAAGGGGAAAATAATTTCTTTTCCAATCCAGAAGCCTCCTTTTATTTCGTTAACCAAAATATAATTCAAGTATAACAGGGCTTTCCGAGGAAAGGAAAAATTGTACTCATCGTATTCTGTTTTTTCTTAATTCCGCAAGTGTATACTTCGTGCCGCGCCAAATGATGCCGCCTCTTTTAAAGGTCAAGTAGCTGGCCCTTAGGATGGAGAAAATGAACAGCAGGGCCGTGAAGGGCAGGACAAAGAACAGCCATGGCGAAAAGCGGGTCATTTTCTTTGTGACCATTACATAAAGCAAAGCCAGGAATACGAGATTAACAGCACTTAAAATGGCTACTGCCTGATTTTTTGAAAAAAGAGTGAAGAACGGCACGACCTGGGACACAAAGACACCGAACACCGAAAATAGCACCATGCTGATCCGGTAGTGAAGGCCGGCGAAGGTGTTTTTCTCAAGGCCAGCTAAGGCATCACTCAAGCTTTGGTACCATTCCACTTCTATGAGCGTCATCGCTGTGACAATCCGCTGTTTTAGACCCATGCGCTTTACCATCATTCCCAACTGCAAATCATCATCAGGGCGCATCTTTATATATTCATGAGTGCCGACTTTTTCATAGGCTGACCGGGTGATCATATTGAACGCTCCGATGCCGACCCCAGTCTTCGAACGCGGATTATTGCCAAGCCACGGTCTTTTATAGTAGGAAAAGCCAAACAAGAAGAACGCAACGAAGGCCTTCAGCCAGAATGGCTTTGCACTAAGGTTAGGGGCCGCAGTCAAATGATCGAGGCTGTGTTTCTCGAAATAGCCAATCGCTTTTGAAAAAGCCTCGGGACTATACAAAACATCAGCATCTGTAAATAAGATCAGCTTGCCTGTAGCGAGCTGGTAGCCTTTATGGAGAGCGTGGTTCTTGCCAAGCCATCCTTCTGGCAAACTCTCGATATGGATCACTCTGATTCTCGAATCAGAGCTTTTTAGGTTTTCCATCTTTTTACCGGTACCATCCTCCGATCGGTCATTGACCAGGATCCACTCGGTATTTTTATAGGTTTGCGCCAGCTGGGTGCGAATGCTTTGTAAAATATGTTCTTCCTCATTCCTGGCAGCCACGATTACGCTGAGGAGTGGTCCCCGGCCAGCAGCTTCAGCTTTTTCGAGGGATTCCAGTTTTCTGAAACCAATCAAGGCATCGATCGTTGCCAATATCCAGATGACCAAAGTTAAAGACAGTAAAATTACAAGCACCATGCACACGTCCCTGTTGTTTTTCTCCATTGTAGAGAAACAGGGGGCCAAAATGCAATTTTAGAGCGGGCGGTTTGCGGCTGCAAGTTCATTACCAAGCAGTTGGCCAAGCCTTTTTGATTGGGCTGTGGCTTCTTTGATGCAGGAGACGAAAGCGGTTTGAACGCCATGCTGCTCAAGAATGCTGATGCCTGCTTCGGTCGTACCGCCTGGACTGGTCACCTCAAAGCGGAGCTGGGCAGGCTCCTTATCCGACTTCGTCAGCATTTCCGCTGCACCCAGGAGTGTCTGGATAATCAGCTGCTTCGCGGTTTGCTTTTCAAGACCAATTTCGGCGGCGCTTTTCTCCATTGCTTCGACAAGGTAATAAATATAGGCTGGGCCGCTTCCGGATAGTCCTGTGACGGCGTCAAGCTGATATTCCTCAACGATTGTCGTCAGGCCGACTGTGTTAAAAAGCTCCTGCACCAGCATCTTTTGCGCTTCACTCACATGGTCGTTCACTGCCAGCGCAGTTGCCGATTTACCAATCGCAGCCGAGGTGTTTGGCATTGCCCTTGCAACGGCCAGCGATTTTTCCGCCGCTGTTTCAATTGCGTCAATTGAAACTCCAGCGAGAACGGAAATAACAAGCATTCCTTCAGATAAATAAGATTTGATTTCTTCGATCGCAGGTGCTGCATCCTTTGGTTTCATCGCCAGGACGACTGCATCCGCGTCTTTAAAAAGCATTCCTGAATCATATGTGGTTTTTACTCCATGTTTCTGTTCCAGTGTTTTCAATCTGTCAGTATCTTGTTTATTTGTGACCCAAATTTGCTCTCCCGGAAGAAGCCCGCTTGCCCCTATTCCGGAAATCATCGCTTCTGCCATCGAACCTGCTCCAACAAAAACAAGCTTCTTCATCAAGATCGCCTCCATAATATTTGTTTCGTTTTGTGTATTCTGTGCGAGACTGCTGTACGTTCAACAGAAAAACAAAAAGGCCCCTCATCCATAAAAGGACGAAAGGCCATGCTTCCGTGGTACCACCTTCATTCACTTCTTCGGCCAACGCCAAAAAAGTGCAGCTCAACACCCGTTAACGCCGGTATACGTCCAGGTTTGCCTGGCAGCTCGCAAGGTAGGGTTCAACATGAAGAGGGTTGCGGAGTCTTTCAGCCGGTGAACTCCACTCTCTGGCACCATTCCTGTCTACTCGTCTTGCTCAAATGCTTTTTTTAGATTTTACGAAATTTTAATAGTGATTATGCAAGAAAGACAACCCCTGTGTCAAGAGAAAAATGAAAAGTTTTTAGTTTTTTCTGTAAATAAAATGTGGAAATAATGACATTTGCCCGCTTTAAAGGTAAACTTAATTTTATATTGAAAAAATATCAGGGACTACAAAGTTGAATGATTTCTAGAACTAACAATCCGTTTATCTTATAGAAAAATAATGTTTTGGGGTGTATAGATAATATGGCTGAATGGAAAGATGGAATTGCCAAACTGACTTTGCCGACGCCTTTCCCGGTCGGTGATGTGAATGCCTATCTGATAAAAGGAGACAGCTTGACGCTTGTTGATGCCGGAACGAAAACAGAGGAGTCCTGGGAGTCGTTCAAATTCCAACTGGCTGAATTGAAACTAAAGCCAGAGGATATTGAGCAGGTTATCCTGACACACGATCATCCGGATCACGTGGGAATGCTGGACTATTTTTCACCAGGTCTTGACGTATATGGCCATCCGCTGAATGAAAGGTGGATTAACAGAACTCCAGAATTCGAGAAGGAGCATAAAGAATTTTATGAGAAATTCTTTTTACAACTAGCAATACCAGAGCAATATTATGTGCCATCGATGAAAGTAATGAAGAAGACATTAGTTTTTTCTTGTAATCGCTCATTGACTGGTACTATTCTGGAAAATGATATTCCGCCGGCACTGCCAGGTTGGAGAGTGATCGAGACACCGGGACATGCCCAGAGCCATATCGTGCTATTGCGTGAAAAAGACGGCACAATGATTGCTGGGGATACGATCCTTGCTGGAATCTCGCCCAACCCATTACTTGAGCCGCCGCTGCCAGGGGAAACTGACAGGCCGAAGCCATTGGTTCAATATAACTCGTCACTAAAAAAACTGCAGCAGCATCCGATTGGACTAGTATACACCGGACATGGAACGGAGATAACAGAATTGCAAAGCCTGATTGAAAAAAGGCTTGCACGCCAGCATGACCGGGCCATGCAGGTAAGGGGAATGCTTGAAGGCAGGGAGCTGACCGTATTTGAGATTTGCAAAATGCTCTTCCCGACAGTCTATGAACGTGAATTGAATTTAACCATCTCGGAAACAGTTGGCCAGCTTGATTATTTGTATTCCCTTGACGCAGTATCGGTCAGGGAAGAAGGAACATCCTTCGTTTATACAGCAAAATGAGGTGAAAGACAATGCCATCCTTAAATGGGAAAAATATAATTATAACCGGTGCCTCTGGGGGGATTGGGGCCGAGATTGCCAGGCTATGCGCGGCGCGCGGAGCGAATCTCGTCCTTCTGGCCCGGAGTATCGATAAACTTGAAAGTTTAAAAAAGGAATTACAATCAAAGTATGCCATCAATGTCCATGCCCAGCAGCTGGATGTGTCTGACCCCGAAGCAATCAATCGGGTTTTCTCAGAAGTGCTTACTGACATCCGCTACGTTGATATATTGGTCAACAATGCTGGCTTTGGTATTTTTGATTATGCACACGAAGCGAAAATTGAAGATATCAAAACGATGTTCGATGTCAATGTCGTCGGCTTGATGGCATGCACCTCGATGGTACTGCCTGCTATGAAGCAGCGGAGAAGCGGCCACATCATCAATATTGCTTCCCAGGCTGGAAAGATTGCCACACCGAAATCAAGTGTTTATTCGGCAACAAAGCATGCGGTGCTTGGTTACACGAACAGCCTGCGGATGGAGGTTGCTGATGACAATATCTTAGTCACCTCAGTCAATCCCGGTCCAATCGCTACGAACTTTTTTGAGGTCGCGGATAAACAGGGAACCTACGTGAAAAATGTAAAACGTTTTATGCTCCAGCCTGAATACGTGGCAAGGCAAGTAGTTAATCGCATGATGACAAGAACACGTGAAATTAATCTGCCGCGCTGGATGAGTCCTGGTAGCATTATCTATACACTGTTTCCTCGTACATTCGAACTTTTTGGCAAAAGAATTTTTAATCAGAAATAACTTAGTAGTAAAATCGATTTTTATCTTCCGAAGACCGCCTCGTAAAATTTTTGGCGGTTTTTTCAATTCTTTAAAACTTTTTTCCGCGTTCAATGTCTAATAGATAGAGACAAAGTCAGGGGGAGACATTTTGGAGCTTCAAGAACTCGTACAGAGAGCTAAGAAAGGCGACGAAACAGCATTTTACGAATTGATGCAACTTCATAAAGTACGCCTATACCGTATTGCCCTCAACTATCTGAAAAATAGCGAGGACGCAGTCGAAGCGCTGCAGGAGGTCACCTACAGGGCGTTCTGTTCGATCCGGAAGGTGAAGGAGCCGCAGTATTTTACGACTTGGCTGATAAGGATCCTAATAAACTACTGCAATGATGAATTAAAGAAGAAGAAGAAAATTCTCGTCAGCGATGATCTCATCAGCCTAATGGTCGCTGAGCACCAGTCCAGCTGGCTTGAGGTCGAGGAAGTCATCGGCAAACTTGATTCCAAAACGAGGCAGGTCATCGAACTGAAATACGTGCATGATTTTAAAATCAAAGAAATTGCCGAGATACTGGAATGTCCTGAAGGTACCGTGAAGACTTGGCTAAACAAAGGGCTGAAAGAGCTTCGCGGACAACTCGAAGATAAGGGGGGATTGGGCTATGCTTAATGCCGAGGAAAAAAAGCTGACAAAGGCTCAGGCGGCACTTGAGAATATCGAAGTTCCTAAACTCCAGCTGGATCAGGCAATCGCTGCCGGGATCAGCAAGGGAAAAAGGAAGCGGAAGAAAAACCTTTTATTCATGAGAACCTTTGCGTCAGCAGCAATCCTGGTTTTTGCTTTTACCGCGCTGCTGCGGACCTCGGAGACATTTGCTTCGTATGTCACTTCGATTCCGGGGATGGAGAAGATTGTGGAGCTTGTCCGCAATGACAAAGGACTGACATCCGCTATCGAAAATGATTTTGCGCAAAAAATCGGGATATCCGACGAACATGACGGCATCAAGATTACTCTGGACTCGGCGATTGTCGATGAACAAATGATGGTGGTGTTTTACAAGGTTGAAACTTCCGGGGCGCATAAAGAAGTTTCGATTGATAAATTTTGGCTGACCGATCACGAGGGAAAAGGTATCGAAGAAATAGCATTTTCTTATGACGGATGGTCAATCGATCCTCAGGATAAAGATAGGCTGCTTCAAGCTACCTTTGAATTCTATGGCAATAACCGCCCTGAAAATCTTAAACTGAGCATGGAGCTTAGTAAGGGCAGAACGGAAGAGGGCGAGCCTGTGCATAAGTTCGCTGATACATGGGTGCTTCCATTCTCGGTTGACAAGGATGCTTTCAAGGATAAAAAAGAAATCATTGATGTCAATGAAACAGTCGAAATTGAAGGGCAGAAGGTTATTGTAGAGAAAGTGTCGATTTATCCAACAAGAATAGGAGTGACAGTCCATTTTGATAAGGAAAATTCTAAGCAAATCTTCGCTTTCAACGATTTGAGGCTTGTCGATAAAACTGGCGAAGAATGGGCCGCTATCAATAATGGAACTACTGCCCGCCATATGGATGAGTTTACAAAGGAATATTTCCTGCAAAGTAACTTTTTTAAAAAACCAGAGGAGCTTTATCTCCGCTTCAATTCCTTGCGTGCAGTTGATAAAGACGAGGTAGAAATCATTGTCGATCCCAAGAAGATGGAAGTGCTGAAGGCTCCAAGCGACGGAAGATTGCTGAAGATCGACAGGGAGGAGAATCATTTGCTGTTCGCTTTCGAAAGAAATTCAAAAGAAGGGCCTAACCATGTTTCATTTGACCAGGCGGTTGATCAGAATGGAAAAGAAATCGGTGATGGTTCAGCTTCTTTCAGATGGAACGATGAAAGTCCTATGGAAGTTTTAATTCCTTATTTCGGGGAAGGGGCAGCACCCGGCCCGATTACCCTGAAGTTGAATGATTATCCCGCAACAATCAAAGGCGAAGCAAATATCAGATTAAAATAATCAAAGGCTGTCCTGTAGGGCAGCCTTTTCGATTCTGTGGTTTTTTATGTAGCTAAAAATTCATAAACCGCATCATTGATGATGTCGTGCAAATCCGCCTCAGGCTCCTCATTTTTTAGTTCCACAATCTTTTCATATATCTCTTCGAACTCCGCCTCGCCGAACGGCAGTGAATCACCATGCCGGTATTGCACGAAGCATTTCTGGACCATTTTGCGAATGAGTTTTTTATCCATGAAAAAAGCACCTCTCCACCTGATTATACTTGGAATTCCCTTGAAAACACCCACTCATAAAAATCTCCAGTCCTGGCATGACTCCCCATTTACACCTTAATTAAGTCAGTCACCCGGAAAATTACCATTGAAACCGAACGCATATTCGCTTAATATAGTGGGTATAATGAAACAGAACGGATGTTCTTATTATTGACGGGCACCCCTGGAGAAAAGGAGAAAAGAAACATGGTCGATTACAGCGAAATGCCGCAAAATAAAATTTTATGCGTGGACATGAAAAGCTTTTATGCGAGCTGTGCCGCCGTGATGCTTGGCCTTGATCCTCTTGACTGCTACCTGGCTGTCGTCGGGAATCTTGACCGCCCGGGAAGCGTCGTCCTCGCAGCCTCACCGCGTTTGAAAAAGGAGTTTGGCATCAAGACTGGATCACGGAAATTTGAAATTCCCGATGATCCGCGAATTATTGTCGTCGATCCGCAAATGTCAACATACCTGCGAATTTCCACAGAAATCTCCCGCGTATTCAATCGCTATGTACCAAAGGAAGCAATCCATACCTACAGTGTCGACGAAAGCTTCATAAAGGTGGACGGAG
Organism: Mesobacillus sp.; assembly: GCF_047739415.1. Classification (GTDB taxonomy): domain Bacteria; phylum Bacillota; class Bacilli; order Bacillales; family Cytobacillaceae; genus Mesobacillus. The sequence goes on from NZ_JBIQOE010000284.1 coordinate 16,195, forward strand.
CTTCAAAGCTTTGGGGTGACGCTGCTTCAATCGCAAAAAAAATCAAGGATGATATTGAGCGCGAGTTCCAGCTCCCTTGCGCAATTGGGATTGGACCCAATATGCTGATGTCGAAGCTCTGTCTCGACCTTGATGCCAAAAAGAAGGGCATTGCTGAATGGACCTATGACGATGTCCAGACGAAGCTATGGAACGTCTCGCCGCTCAGGGAAATGTGGGGAATCGGCCGCCGCGTCGAGAAAACACTGAACAGCATGGGGATTTTTACTGTCGGCCAGCTGGCCCGCTATGACCTTGACAAACTGGAGAAAAAATTCGGCATCATGGGCAACCAACTATACTGGCACGCATGGGGAATCGATTTTTCAGATATCGGTGCCCCGATCATGGAAGGGCAGGTCAGCTTTGGGAAAAGCCAGATTCTGCTTCGCGATTACAAAGAAGAAGAGGAAATCAAGCATGTCATTCTTGAAATGTGCGAGGAAGTCGCGCGCAGGGCAAGAAGCCATGGGAAAGCAGGCCGGACCATCAGCTTCGGGATCGGCTACAGCCAGGATGAATTCGGCGGAGGCTTCCACCGCTCAAGGACAATCGAGGAGCCGACAAATATCACGATGGACCTGTATCGTGTCTGCCTCGAGCTTTTTGCCGAGAACTACACAGGAAAGACAGTGCGAAGCATTTCAATTTCACTCGGCAATCTCGTCACCGACAGCGAATTCCAATTAAATTTATTTGAAAAAAACGGCTGGAAAAAGAAAGAGCTTGGCTACGCAATGGACCGGATCCGCAGCCGCTATGGCTCGTCAGCCCTCTTAAGGGCGGTATCGTATACGGCAGCCGGAACAGCAAGGCATCGCGCCGCACTTGTTGGCGGGCATAAGGGTTGATAAAAGGAGGAGAGCAAGATGATTCGCGACCGCGGAAGAATTAAATGGACATCAATGATGCTTCCTGAACATGTCAAGATGCTGCGTGACTGGGCACAGGAGGATGAATATGAAAAGGAAAAGCAGCTGGATGAACAGCAGCTTGAACAATTGAATGAAACAATCCTCGAAGCGATGGAGTATAACCGCCCGCTCAGCATCACCTATTTTAGACAAAGGAAATATGAATTGGTGATCGGGAAAATCCATTATTGGAATGAAAATGGGCAGAAGCTCCATATTGTCGACAGATTCGAAGAAATCCATCGCATCGGGATTTCCCATATTGCTGATGTCAGGATAGCGGATGAATGGTAGTCGAGTCATGAGAAGCTCACTGGAAAGATCCCCGTAAAAAAAGAGCAATGGGGTGACCATTGCCCTCAAAACATATTATTCCGTTTCATCAGCTTGCGGCGCACGCACGACTGATTCGAACTTCCCTTTATGGGAAGCATCGCAGAATGGCATGTTTTTGCTCATGCCGCAGCGGCAAAGCGAGAAAACAGGCTTTGTTTCATATTTATTGCCGGCACCATCCAGCAATTCAACATCACCGGAAATCCTTAATGAACCATTATCATTCACCTTTATCGTTACTTTTGACAAAATAAGCACCCCTTTCAAATGTCACAATTATCTTTGATAGTAAAAGCTAAACAGAAAAATTGCAAGATTATTTTGAAACTGGTCAAGGGTTATAAAACCAAATAATGATCCTTGTATGGTAAAATGAAAAATCGGAAAGGGAGTGCAGTCATGAAAGTAAAAATCACCGAAGCAGCCTCAAACAAACTCCAAGAAAAAATTTCTGGAAAACATGGGTATGTAAAATTGAAATATGATATAGACGGATGCGGCTGTGCAGTAAGCGGGGTAGCTGCCCTCTGGTTTGAAAGCGAACATTATGAGGAAGAAAACAAGATAGAGACTGGCGGGATTCCGATTTACATGGAAAAAGCCAAAGAAGTCTTTTTTGATGAAGAGATGATCATTGATTATAAGGATACAGCAGGATGTTTCCAATTAAAGAGCCCGAATGAATATCTGAATCCAAGAATGAGCTTTCATGATAAAAGGAAGTTATAAGTTTACAAAAAATTGAAAAAAAGGTTAAATAAGAGAGAAGGGTGTAGAACTACATAGAAGTTTGATGAGAAGGCAGGGGAGAAAAATGGGGAAATTGTGGAGGTCAGCCATATTGATTTTGTGCATGCTTGTGCTGTCAGCATGCGCCTATAAGACTGCGGGAGAAGCAATCCAAAACGATATTCCGTTCAACATCAAACAAATTGTCCACAAGGAAAAAGTGGAGGATGGATGGCTCATCTTTTACACAACAGAGCAAAAAGAAGGCTCAAACACATTCGACGCACTGGCAGTAGCCTATATCAAAGGCAGCGAAAAAAGCGGCTGGGAAAATGCGGGGCATAACCACTGGACTTATTATAAAAATGATTTCATGATCCTGTATGCCGACACTTTCACAACCTTTAAAGAAGACGGAACATTGGATACGAAGATTCCCGTGATTTTTGGGAAAGTCGTGAATCCTGATATCAAAACCATTGAAGCTGCAGGACCAGATGGTAAGTTTACCAAAATAGAAATCTTTGAAAAAGAAAAAGAACGCTATTATTACGCTATTGGCGATTACAAGGAAGTCAGGGCACTTGACGCCTCTGGCAAAGAAATCGATCGCCAGGGAGAAAAACAGTAAAGAGGATTGGCTCGGGGGATGAGCCAATCCTTTTTTTGCGGTTAAGGAATTTATTAAATTATTGAGTTGTGGATAACTTCATGAAGTTATCTTAATCCAGCTCCAGCGCCTAGCCCCTCGAGTCGCTTCGGTCCGCCCAATGAAGTCAAAGAACGACTTCACCGGTCGGCCCTCCAGCGCTTGTCAGGGCTGAACGAGGCGCTTGCGCTTTTTGTTC